>DRNA01000158.1 GCA_011322365.1 Aeromonadales bacterium
GAGCCTGGTCGAAACCTCTGCCTTCTACATTCGCAAGCTGGTGGGAATTTAAACGATTATTTAAAATTTTACGCAAACGAAATGCTATTTTACAGGGTGCTCCAGATGCGGTGAAGAAGGTCAATGTTTTTGGATTTTTCTGGCAGGCGCACGGCCTGTTCAGACAACCAATGAAGGTCACCATGTTGACAGCACTGGATCTTAAATCGAATCCTTTCCTTCACCGCATCACTCGAGTGAGCGGTTTTATCGTCAACAACATCCTCCGCGGAGATTATCGTTGGCAAACACTACCGGCACCTTTTACTATCTATCTGGAAGGACTGAATGTAAATGCCTTCGAAGAGTTTGACTCCGGAGCCCTGCTACGGGACATCAAGGATGAAGAACAGCTGTATAAAAAGATAAATGAACCTGAATTCAGGGCAGAATTTAAAAAGCATGTCAGTGAAATTTTCACCGTAGGTTTATGGCACCGAAATTTAAGTGATGGCTGGATTATTGATTGCCCTGACGAAAAGTTAATCGGTAAAAATTTTGAGGAAGTTGGACAAACCTATGGTGTTGATGCAGTAGATGCCTATTTTGATCTCGCGACCAAATACAAAGATCAATTACGCTGGAAAACCAGTTATGGAAACCAGAGAACTGAAATCGTACAAAAACTATTAGCCAGTCCATCAACTCATGTCGGTTTTGCCGATTCAGGTGCCCATATCCGTCAACTCGCCATGTATAATTTCCCTCTTCGAATGCTAAAATATGCTAACGATGCCATTAAAGCAAAGCAACCCTTCATGACCATGGCAGCCGCAGTCCACAAGTTAACCAAAGATTTATCCGACTGGTTCAGTATAGATGCCGGTTTTTTAAAAGAAGGTTCTCGGGCTGATATTGTCATTATTAATCCCGAAGGGCTCGATAAAAAACTCGATGAAGTCACTGAAGCAGCAATGGAAGGGTTTGGTGTTGGCCGACTGGTAAAAAGAAATGACAAAGCAGTAGATGCCACTATTATCAATGGCAAAATAGCTTATGAAAAAAATCGTGGGTTTGCAGTTGAACTGGGCAGAAAATCAGGCTACGGTAAGTTTTTAACCAGCCAGAAAAATATATTAAAATCATACTGAAAAAACGCATAATCAAGGAGGTAATTTCATGCCGGTCATATTAGCTTTATTGGGCAGCATCATCACCATATTAATATTAATCAATCGACTCAAGGAAAATGGCATTGATATAGGCTGGCTTAATCCATTTTCCTGGTTCAGAAGACGCCAATGGGCAAAACAATATAATGCTAAAGCCATTCACTCCATCTCAAGCCCTATGGAACTCACTGCGCTATTAATGGTTGCACTGGCTAAGAGTGAGGGAGATTTAAGTTCACAACAGAAACACAAGATAAAACAGCTATTTCAATCGGAATTTAAATTAGATGAAGAACAGGCCACATCTTTATTCCAGTCCAGTGTTTTTATGTTAAAGGATGAAATCGATCCACTACAGAATCTGAACAGATTGATACAACCCAGTAAAAATAACTTCAGTGAGCAACAAGCCTGTTCTGCTCTGGACTTATTAACACAGATTTCAAACCTTGAGGGGCCCGAAAATCAGATTCAACAGAAAACCTTAACTAAATTTAAAGCTGAATTTCTATCAGAAAATAAACCCGGTGAATGGACATGAAAAATCTTTTATTATGAATGCCGCCAAAGTTATTAAAACTAGTTTTAAAGATCATTTTTCCAGCATTTCAAAAAACTATCACATTCATCGACCTGATTACCCCGATAATCTATTTAGTTATCTCAACTCTCAGGTCTCTCAGCACGATGTGGCCTGGGATTGTGCCACTGGCAATGGTCAGTGTGCTTTAAAGTTATCAACCTTCTTTTCAAAGATCATTGCATCCGATGCCAGTACTCAACAAATAAAACAGTCCTCACATGCTGATAATATTAACTATATTGTAGCAACCGCAGAATATGTACCTATCAGAGCTAATTGTGCCGATCTAATTACCGTTGCTCAGGCCCTTCACTGGTTTGATATTGAAGCTTTTACTAAAGAAGCTGCGCGGATACTTAATTCTGAAGGTGTCCTGGCCGTTTGGAGTTACAACTTACTAAACATAAATCCTGATGTAGATACTGTAATTAACCAACTGGATAAAAATATTCTAAAAAACTACTGGCCGCCAGAAAGAGGCCTGGTGGAAAATCAATATGCAACGATTCACATGCCATTTACGGAACTGACTACAAAACCATTTCAAATGGAGGTAGAATGGTCCTTAGGTCAGCTAATTGGTTATCTCAACACATGGTCATCAGTTGAAGCCTATAAAAAACAAAACCGGTCAAATCCCCTTGACTTGATTAAACATCCTTTATTGAAGGCCTGGGGAATGGAAAACACAATACAATCTATCAGATGGCCAATAACAATGAAACTGTGGCGAAAATAAAATATTGCAAATATTTTAGGAGAAATTTGAAATGACGGTTATGCGTTTATGGCATGGGGAAGTTCCGCTGGAAAAAGCGGATGCTTATGAGCAATTTATGATTGAGCGTGCAGCACCAGATTACAGTTCAATCGATGGATTATTAAAATTATATTTTCAAAGAAGAAATGAAGCTGATATCAGTCATTTTTTATTGATAACTATTTGGGATAATATGGAGTCGATCAGAAAATTTGCCGGAGAACATCCAGAGTTAGCCAAATATTATAAAGAGGATGATGACTTTCTCCTGGAAAAAGAAAAATACAGTACAATGTATGATATTTTTTTTGAAAAATAGACTCACTAAATTACAACCATTAGTTAACCTTGATAGTTGAAATTCTTTCAAAGGAATATATTGTATGAAAAAAATAATTTATTTTAGTATGTTTTTCCTGGCGGCCTGTTCAACTCAATCCCCAAACACAAAAAATTTAGACCGCCCTGAAGATGAAAAAATATCTCACCTGGAATCTACCATGGATAAGGTTCAACAGGCATTGCTTAATAAAAATCAACTAAAGGCAATTGAATTACTTGAGCCTGAAATAAGCCGTTGTGAAAAACAGTATCCCAATCAAAAAAGCTTTTATCGAATAGCCAGAAGCACTAAGGAATCACTCATCTATCTCCTAGGTGCAGCCAAAAATGAGTCTAAAATAGAGCTTGTTCAGGATAACTGTGCCGAAGCAAATTATTATATGGCATATACCTACTCCGAATCCGGAGATTTTTCAAAAGCAAAAAAATATCTTATCAAAGCATTAGCATGGTCACCATTAAATGCTACCTACACAGCTGAACTTGCCTATATTTATCAGAAAGAAAAAAATATGAATGTGGCGCTTGAATTATTTAAAAAGTCTGAAATCAATGCCGAAAATTATTCTCCTGACATTCTGAAAGTTGAAGAATTAACACGTGCCAAAAGAGGCATTGGGTATATTCTAATAGAAAAAGGAGAGCTGGATAAAGCCAGGGAAAAATACCTGGAATGTCTTAAACTTAATGCAAATGATGCCTCAGCGTTAAATGAATTAGAGTATATTGGAAAGTTAGAGAAACAATGAGTTTTAACTTACTTCTACTGCGTATGCCCATGATGCATAAAGAAGCAGCTCTCACGGGTATAACTACTACAAGGACTGTTTTAAATATTAGTACAGACAGTTTTTCTACCACCCTCTCTGGAGCCATGTTATGAAAATCTGGGTAGATGCTGATGCCTGTCCGGTTGTCATCAAAGAAATATTGTATAAAGCAGCTGAACGAACCAAAACACTAACTACTTTTGTAGCAAATCAGTACCTCTCCATACCAAAATCAGATTACCTTAGATTTTTGCAGGTGGAATCCGGTTTTGATGTGGCTGATAATGAGATAATTAAACGGATGCAAACTGGTGATCTGGTTATTACAGCAGATATTCCTCTGGCAGCTGATGTCATTACCCAACAGGGAACAGCACTTAATCCAAGAGGCGAAATTTATACCAGCGAAAATATCCGAGCACGTCTGAATATGAGGGATTTCATGGATTCCTTACGTTCGTCAGGCATAGATACAGGGGGTTCACCAGCATTCAACCAGGGAAACAGGCAAAATTTTGCTAATAATCTGGATAAATTTTTGTTTAAAAACAAAACAAAATGACCCCAATAAGATAAATTTATGCCCATCGCCATAGTCCTGCGTTTTGAATGATTATGGGTATCCTTGAAACAATATTTTACCTTTTAACTCTATTTGATTAATATATGGTCAAATTTTTTCCCGAGTCTATTTCATGCGTCCACTACTGGTTCTATTAACTCTGCTTATTTCTCTCACATCCTGCAACAGTTCTGATCTTACACCTGTAAAAGCACCCGACTTTACCTTAACCGATGCTTTGAACAAAAAATATTCTCTTTCTGATTACAAAGGCCGTCCCGTCATCGTTGTCTTCTGGGCTACCTGGTGTCCTTATTGTGGTAATTTGATGCCGGGACTGGAGAAATATTATCAATTTTATAAGGATGATGGTCTGGAGGTAATCGCTATTGATATCATGGATGAAGATGGCGATCCCATAGCTCACATGAAAGAACGTGGCTTTAGTTATCGATTAGGTTTAAATGGAGACAAGGTGGCTGAACAATGGCACGTTAAAAGTACTCCCACTACATTTTTTATTAACCGTCAAGGTGAAATCATCGCACGGACACGTATTTCCAATCCCGATTCCGACAGGTTAGAAGAACTGGTGAGTAACTTGATGGAACCTCCCCAAAAGTAATCATTTTACAGTGCCGGCTTAAACAGGTTTGCTTTTTTCGGTATTACCCTGATTTTTTCCAGCCGTTGGCACTTTACTGTCACTACTGCCAGATGTTGCTGCAGTAGTTTTTTTCGATTTGAAATCAGTTTCGTACCAACCATTACCCTTGAGTTGAAAACCGGCAGCTGAAATTAACTTTGAAAGCGTCGATTTGTGACAAACCGGACAATCTTTTAAAGCTGCATCGCTGATTTTCTGTAATTTTTCAAACTGATGGCCACAGGCCTGACATTCATATTCGTATATTGGCATAACAATAGTTGTGAAAATGTTGCGTAAATTTAGAATAAAGACAATATCAGGGTTTTGCTCCTATTTTTCAAGTGCTATAGAAAAAATCATTTAATCTGGCGTATTAATCAGCACCGACTTCTTTCGACTCAATCATTGCGATACAATAGGGCCCATACCCATTATTTTCATTGACGGAGAGTTATCCTCACAATGCGCACCAGTAATTACCTTCTTGCCACCCTAAGGGAAGATCCCAGTGATGCAGAAATTATCAGTCATAAATTAATGCTCAGAGCCGGTATGATCAGAAAACTGGCATCCGGTTTATATAACTGGCTTCCCACCGGTCTGAGAGTTCTAAAAAAAGTGGAAAAAATTGTTCGCGAAGAAATGGAGGCTTCAGGCGCAACTGAATGCCTTATGCCCAGTGTGCAACCAGCTGAATTATGGCGAGAATCAGGACGCTGGGATGAATTTGGCCCGGAATTACTCCGTTTTAAAGATCGGCACCAGCGTGAATTTTGTCTGGGGCCTACCCATGAAGAAATCATTA
>DRNA01000159.1 GCA_011322365.1 Aeromonadales bacterium
AATTTCTTTTCAGTTTCGTTCATAGTCATAATAAACATCCTTATTTTTTAAAAAGATTAATAAAAGGGATA
The DNA here is from genome assembly GCA_011322365.1 of Aeromonadales bacterium. Lineage (GTDB taxonomy): Bacteria > Pseudomonadota > Gammaproteobacteria > Enterobacterales > DRNA01. The sequence goes on from DRNA01000159.1 coordinate 72, forward strand.
ATGCCGGATATTAATAAGACCCATCCTAAAATTGCATCAATTATATTACCTGCATAAGTTAAATGCAGAAATTGACTCATTGAACCTGAGCTTTTATCTGGCAATGATGTATAAATCCCAAAATATATTTGAACAATGGATACTAATAACATCATAAAAATACCAACAATTAATTTAGTCGTTATTTTTTTAATAACTGAATCTTTGAAGAAAAGTAATAGAGATATTATATAAACCGGACCAACCGTCCAGAAAACAGTCCATAGTGTAATGGCAAATTCTGGATATTTTGAGGATGTATTCAATTTATTTATTGCCGGAATATTTTTCTGTAAATACAATGACCAGTATGTTTCTGACAGGTTAATATCAAACATATCAACAACACCTGCAGTCAATAAAGAAAAAACAATCCAGTAAATCATATATTTCTCAAGATTTTTCATCCCATCATTATCAAACATCTTTTCTCTCCAATATTCATAAATCCATATTCTCTTTTCTTCTACCGCTCCCTCACACTTTCCTGTTTATATCTTAATATGGGTGCAAGAAAATACTCTATTAATCGTCTTTGTCCGGTTTTTACTTCTGCCGTTACAGCCATACCTGGAATAAGTTTTACCATTTTGTTATTTACCAGCATTTCTGTTTTGTGCATTAGTAAACGCATTTTATATATTAAGCCTCTTTTTTCATCGGCTATGGCATTATCTGAAAGATTGATAACACGGGCATCGATAACGCCGTATTTGGTAAAGGGAAACGTGTGGATTTTTATTTCTGCACTCTGACCTTCATAGACAAAACCAATATCTTTATTTTCCAGTACGGCTTCTACTTGCAGCGTGTCATTTTCAGGTACAATAACCATCAGTTTTTGAGCCGGTGTAACGACACCACCTATGGTATGAATGGACAGTTCCTGAACCTCGCCGGTTACCGGTGCCGTTAAAACCTGTTTTCTGTATAGTGAAATGGCCTTATGCAGCTCTTCCTCTATTGATGACTTTTGCCTTCTGAGTTCACCCACTTTCTGCATGCTTTCGGTCTGTCTTCTGGCCTTTAGGACGGACAGTTGATATTGAGTTTCTTCTATAGCAGCCTGTAGTACCTGTTTTCTGGATAGTTCAACAGCCATTTCCTGTTGTTGTTCAATACGTTTTTCTTCCAGTTCCAGCCAGCTCATTTCTGCTGCCATTTTTTTATCCACCAGTTTTTTTACGGCATTACTGCGTTTTTTTATCATCGGTAAGGTGACCTGAAATTTTTTTATTAAGGCCTGTACGCTTTGCTGTTCTGCAAGCTGTTTACTATGCTTGCTTTCCAGGGCTCTTAATTCTGCCAAATACTGCTGCCATTGCTGACTGAGTAATTGCTGCTGATAGAGTATATCTTCTTTACTGCTTTTATCCGGCAGCTTTGCTTGCAGCATTGTTAATTTTTGTTGTGCAAAGCGTTTCTGGTTCTCCTGTTCATTGAATTGTCTGAGCATTTCCACAAATACCACTGTACGGATCAGTTCCTGCTGTGTTTTTAGCCATTCATTGTCCAGTCGTTTTTGATCGGCATGAGTCAGACTTTGATCCAGTATCACCAGTGGA
>DRNA01000160.1 GCA_011322365.1 Aeromonadales bacterium
ACTCGAAACTTCTCACTAGAAGCTCGAATCTAGCCTCTCACACCTGAATCCTGTCACAAAAACTGATAAATAATAAGATTTTCTCTGAAAATAGTCTAAAATCAATGTCATAGACTAAAATTAAAGATAGTTCACTGAAAATATCTTTCTGGATTGAATTAAACGCTGGATTGAATTAAACGGAAAACGCTATGGCTGTATCTACTGTAAAAAAACCGGTTGCCAAATCTCGGGCTGCAACTCGTAAAAAAGTTAATGCACAAAAACACCATCATTTCACCTGGGAAGGCCTCGACAGGCGTGGAGCCAAGGTTAGTGGTGAGATTCAGGCTGCTAATCCCGCTTTAGTGAAAGCACAATTACGAAAACAGGGGATCAGACCAGGAAAAGTTCGTAAAAAAGGTATTGAACTGTTTAAATCAAAAGGCAAACCCATTACCCCTGCTGATGTTGCTCTGATAGCTCGCCAGTTAGCCACTATGATGAAAGCCGGCGTTCCTTTAGTTCAATCACTTGAAATTATTGGACAGGGGAATGAAAAAGCTACCGTACAACAATTGGTACTGGAAATTAAAAATGATGTAGAGAGTGGTAATAACCTGGCTGATGCACTGAGGAAACATCCACGCTATTTTGATGATTTATTTTGTGATTTAGTGGGTGCGGGTGAACAATCTGGTGCTTTGGAAACTATGTTAGATAGAATCGCACTTTATAAGGAAAAATCTGAAGCATTAAAATCAAAAATTAAAAAAGCCTTAACATATCCTATTGCTGTTCTAATCGTTGCAGGAATCGTAACGACCATTCTATTAATTTATGTTGTCCCTATGTTTGAATCTATGTTTAAAGATTTTGGTGCTGACTTACCGGCGTTTACTCAATTTGTAGTTGGTCTTTCAAATTCAATGCAAGAAAATTGGTGGATTTTCTTAGGATTTGTCATTGCTGCTGTAGTTGCAAATAAAGAATTTCATCATCGGTCTGAAAAATATCGGGATTTTAAAGATAGATTGATTTTAAAACTACCTATTCTTAGTGACATTTTAAATAAAGGCGCGGTTGCCCGCTATGCCAGAACACTTGCGACTACATTTGCTGCTGGTGTACCTCTAGTCGAAGCTCTCGAATCAGCTGCTGGAGCTTCCGGTAATGTGGTTTATCGAAATGCTATCAACAAAGTTCGTGACGATGTATCTACAGGTATGCAAATGAATCTTTCCATGCAGTCAACCAATATTTTCCCAAATATGGTAGTCCAGATGGTGGCGATTGGTGAAGAGTCTGGCGCACTGGATAGCATGTTAAGTAAAGTGGCCGAAATTTACGAACAGGAAGTCGATGATGCCGTGGATGGTTTAAGTGCCTTGATAGAACCCATTATTATGTCAATATTAGGTGTGGTTGTAGGCGGTTTAATTATTGCTATGTACTTACCTATATTCCAGATGGGATCGGTTGTATAGTCATTTTCCAAATCTGATAAATTTATATAGGTTTTAAAAGTATTTATATGACAACCCTACAATACCTCCAACAAAACAGTAGCGTATACCTCGCTACTGTTTTTTTTATGGGTCTGATTTTTGGCAGTTTTTTTAACGTTGTTATTTACCGTCTGCCCATTATGCTGAAAAGGCAATGGCTTAAGATGTCCAAAGATTATCTTCAGGAAGAAGGTTTTAAAGTCAGCGGTGATGCAAAAGACGAAGTACTGGATGAGAATACACGATTTACACTCTCCCACCCGTCATCATCCTGCCCGAAATGTCAGCATAAAATCAGAGCCTGGGAAAACATCCCTTTGCTCAGTTATCTTTTTCTAAAAGGGAAATGCTCCAGCTGTAAAACCCGCATCAGTATTCGCTATCCTCTGGTTGAATTATTAACAGCGATCGTTTTTCTGGTGGTCGCTTATCATTATCCTCCCAGTTGGCAGGCATTGGCATTACTGTTTTTTAGCAGTTTTTTAATTATTTTGTCCGGGATTGATATTGACCATCAGTTATTACCCGATCCACTGGTTTATATTCTACTCTGGTCGGGGCTTGCGGCTGCCGTTGCCGGACTGACCATTTCCCCGGTGGATGCGCTAATCGGTGCGCTAGCCGGCTATTTATCACTCTGGACTATCTTCTGGCTATTTAAGCTATTAACGGGTAAAGAAGGCATGGGATACGGCGATTTTAAACTCCTGGCTGCCCTCGGTGCCTGGTTAGGCTGGAAATTTTTACTACCCCTTATCGTCATTGCGTCTATTTTAGGTGCAGTAGTAGGAGGTCTGTCCATGCTGATATTTAAAGCCGGGAATAAAATTCCCTTTGGTCCCTATCTTGCTGCCTCAGGCTGGATTATGTTGCTCTGGGGGCAACAGATAATCAATGCCTACCTTAAATGGGCACATCTGGCTTAACTTACAATTAGACCTGTTGCCTCGCAACTTGAAGCTAATGCCAAACATCAGGATCCTACAATTCCGCTGCGCTTAAGTCAGGATGACAATTTGTTTTCTCACAACTCGAAAACTGAATCTCCTGTCATTCCGATCCCGTCGAAGAATCTTATGCCAAGCCTCAAGATCCTTCAACTGCGCTACGCTACGTTCAGGATGACATTTTACTCGTCACTCGAAACCAGATCCCTTGTCATTCCGACCGAAGTGGAGGAATCTTATGCTGAGCCTCAAGATCCTTCAACTACGCTATGCTACGTTCAGGATGACAAGATGTTTTTTCTCGAACCACGAATCCTACCCAATATAGTAACGAGACATTATTCTCCGCAAAATTTCCTGAGTTTATATTGCCTTTGCGGAGAATAAAGAACATAATAACCGCATATATTGCGGAGTTTATACTATGTATTTATGGGAAAATGCAGATTGGCCAAATTTCGATTGGAATGAAACTGAACTTTTCAAGCTTCTCTTACGGGTATCAAAAGAGCAAGCCAGGCTACTAGGCCATATGGGATCACTTGGTTTTGAGCTACGAAACGAGGCAAATCTTTTCATTCTGACTGAGGACGTGCTGAAATCTAGTGATATTGAAGGCGAAACGCTAGCCCCCGATCAGGTCAGATCATCCATAGCACGTCAGCTTGGAATGGATATCGCCGGGCTTATCCCTGCTGACCGGAATGTTGACGGCGTAGTAGAAATGATGCTGGATGCGTCTGCTAATTATGCAGAAGCCCTCACTGAGGAGCGATTGTTTGCCTGGCATCGATCGTTATTTCCCACCGGTCAAAGCGGTATGACTAAAATCCGGGTGGGAAACTGGCGTGTTGATAAGAACGGGCCTATGCAAGTTGTTTCGGGGCCGATAGGTAAAGAAAAAGTTCATTATGAAGCGCCTCCAGCAAATCGGATAGCTGATGAAATGTCTCAGTTTATGTTCTGGTTTGAACAACCGGGAGATATGGATCCATTACTCATAGCAGGATTAGCTCATTTATGGTTCATCACTATCCATCCATTTGATGATGGTAATGGTCGTATTGCCAGAGCAATTGCAGATATGGCACTCGCGCGTTCGGAGAACACAGAACAACGTTTTTACAGCATGTCAGCACAGATCTGCCGTGAACAGAGGACCTATTATAACTTACTTGAGAGAACTCAAAAAGGTGGACTTGATATAACGCAGTGGCAAAACTGGTTTTTAAACTGCCTGCTTGGTGCTATCGAAGGGGCACAGAAAACATTATCTGTAGTCCTTAATAAGTCCCATTTCTGGGAACGTTTTGCCAAAGAACCCCTCAATAAACGCCAGATTAAGGTGTTAAATAAAATGCTGGATGGATTTGAAGGCAAACTCACCACCTCGAAATGGTCAAAGATTGCAAAATGCTCACAAGATACAGCCTATCGGGATATCCTCGACCTTATAAAGCGAGAAGCATTACAAAAAAACCCAGCAGGAGGACGCAGCACCAGCTATTCGTTAAAAGCTAGTAACTACCCAACAAATTCCTGAAAAATACATCGTTAATGAAGAAAACATTTCAATCTCACCCACCCGGTATGACTGAATTTATTCGCGAATAACCTGTGATTGTAACCGAAGCTATGGTGCGCGATCCAACCTCGTCGCGGCTGAAGCTAATTTGATAATTTTGGTATTTGTAGGAGCGATCTTTAGTCGCGATGATCTGTCATTTCAAATAGAACATTAATCTGGACCAAAATGCACCATTTGTACCCTTCCTTTAATTCAAACATTTTTTTTCAGATCTTGTTAAAATTGGACATCGTTCTGAGATATACAAAGACTAATATCACATGAGTGAACAAAAATATCTGGTGGTACTAACCGGCGGCATTGCCAGTGGAAAATCCACTGTGGCCAATATTTTCAAGGAACGGGGCATCGATGTTATTGATGCCGATAAAATTGCTCATGATATTATGGAACCACATCAATCAGGATGGGAACAGGTTAAACAACAATTTGGTAATGACTTTTTTAATCCTGATAATAGTTTCAATCGTCAAAAAATGCGGCAACTGATTTTTCAATTTCCCGGCAAAAAGAAGCAACTTGAAGAAATTCTTCACCCCTTGATCAGGGCCGAAATGGAAAAACAATACCAGCAAAGTACTAGCCCCTTTGTAGTATTTGATATCCCACTTTTTGCCGAAAATGCCAGTTTCTATTATAAAATTTATCCGATAAAGCAAGTTCTGGTGATCGATAGTCCTTCTGAACTGCAAATAGCCCGTTTAAAACAACGGGATAATCTGAATCAAAAAGATGCCTTAAAAATTATTCAATCACAAACATCCAGAGAAAGCCGAAATAAACTGGCTGATGACAGGATAGAAAACACGGGGAGTCTGGATGATTTAAAAACAGAAATTATCGCCATCTATAAGAAGTATTTAGAAATGTCGGAGAAATGAGGTAAAATGACCATACTCATGTCCTAAAGACCTGAGTATGGTCATCCTGAGCGAAGTCGAAGGATCTTTATCATCCTGAACGAAGTTGAAGGATCTTGGTCATCCTGAAAGCTGGCCCCGCAAACATAGTGAGTGTTTTGGGTCGCGAAGTTGAAGTATCCTGAAGAGCCAGGGTATAAGATCCCTCCACTACGGTCGGGATGACCGTGATTTTGTGGTGGTGATGACAGTGATTTTGTGGTGGTGATGACAACCGTTTTGTGCTCGGGATGACAGCAGTTTTGCACACGGGATGACAAAAAATTAGCGTTCGGAATAACACAGATCCGCATGCCAAATTGGAAAAAATAATAAGTTTATGTCAACAATAGTTTACGAATATCCTACTAATCAACAAACTCGAAAGTTTCTACGGCTTGAGCAAGCCTTTAAAACAGTGCGCGATTTATTAGAAATTAAACAGCCGCCACCTCAGAAAGCTGCTTTATTCAGAATGATGGAGATTATTGATTTTTTTGAGCGAAACGATATTCGTTCTGAATTGCTCAAAGAGCTTGAAAGATTACAACAAACCATGCAGGTGTTAATTGATAATCCCGCAGTAGATTCTTCCAAATTAAATTATTTTATGAATCAGCTATCCAAGTTAAGCAGCTCTTTAAATCTGGAAGGGCGACCCTGTGATGTACTCAAACAGGATGAATTTCTTACTATCGTCAGACAGAAATGGAGTCTGGGTGCCACTTTATGTAGTTTTGATTCACCTCAAATTAAACATTTTGTTTCCATGGGAAGCGATTACACTTACGAAAAATTATCAGAATGGATGGGGAAAATTAAAATATACCGAACCAGTGTAAATGTGATTTTAAAGCTCTACCGCGAATCAGGAGCATTTACTCAGTGTATTACACAAAACCTGAATTATCAGCAGGCCATTGATAATAAAATCAAAATGGTAGCTATTAAATTACCCATAGAAATTCCGTTTGTACCCGAGGTCAGTTTGGGAGCCCACCGATTAAGTATGCAACTCAAACCAGTAATAAATTCTTCAGCCTCAGAAGATATAGAAATTCAGTTCGCCATTGCACATTATCGGGCATGACCATCGATAACGAAATCCTCTACAATCTACTTGGCTTTTAACTCTGTTCCTTATATATTGCCCCATATTATCCCAAACATTATCCATAACACCAAAATGACTGAAAAATTAGATACTGCACAGAAGCAAAATGATGTGACCAAAATTGTGGCCTGCCCTACCTGTAAAAAATCGGTGAAATGGGATCAAGATAATATCTTCCGTCCTTTTTGCTGCAAACGATGTAAATTAATTGATCTGGGCGAATGGGCCAGTGAAGGCCATAAAATTGCTGGTGAGAAGAGTATGTTTGTGGATGATGATTCGAGTGGCGAGTTTTAAGTTGCTATCAGTTTTGAGGAAAAGAGTCTGTCATGCTGAGTAGAAAGTAGAGTAGTGGAAGGATCGTGAGGCTCGGCATAAGATCCCTCCACTACGGTCGGGGTGACAAGGTTTTAAGGCTCGGCATACGATTCCTCTACTACGATCGGAATGACAAGATTTCAAGGCTCGGAATGACCAGGTTTTGGGACTCGGAAAGGCAGGGTTTGTCTTGGAATGACAAAATACCCTGTCATCCTGACCGGAGCGTAGCGTAGTGGAAGGATCTTAAGGCTCGGCATAAGATCCCTCCACTACGGTCGGGATGACAACAATTTTGTGGTCAGAATGACAAGATTGTTTGGGTCGGGATGACAACAATTTTGTGGTCGGGATGACAAGATTGTTTGGCTCGGAATGCCTGGGTTTTGAGGCTGGGAATGCAGAAAATAAACGTTTGGAATGACAGGGGCTTTATTCTCTATTCAAAATTTCTATCAGGGATTCCACAATAAAATCATTGGCTTCAGGAAATTCGAATTTTTTTAATGCGGCTGGTGTAACCCATTGTATTTCCTGACCTTCTCTTCCTATGGCTGTGCCTGAAAAAGACTCTACCATCCAGATATGAAGGGCAACTTTTTTATCTGGATAGGAAAAAGGAATACAAAACAATGGCCGGGTTTGTTGAATTTGAATGCTCAGCTCTTCGAATAATTCCCTTTTCAGTGCCTGTAAAACATTTTCGCCCGGTTCTATTTTTCCACCTGGAAATTCCCACTTTCCACCCTGATGTAAATGCGCTAATCGCTTGCTGATGAGAATTTTTCCCTGGTGAGCTTTCTCCTTTTGGATAATTACGCCAACTGCAACATGTTCAAAGTCAGTCAAGGAATCGCCAGATTCTAATTCAATTTGCCGTGGCAATGTTTAAACTTTTTCCCGGAACCACAGGGGCATGGCTCATTTCTACCGACTTTTCTTTCTGCTCTGACATAGGGGTCGTGATTTTCAGCTTCGACCTGTGCTTCATCTGCACCGGCATTTGCTAAGGCAGAAGCCTCATCATGCTGGAAATTCATTTCGGCTTCTGCTGCCGCACGTCTTTGTGCTTCCAGAGCATCTACATCCTCTTCTCGCCTTATCTGAACTTTTGACAAGATCATAATCACATCAAACTTGAGCTCATCCAGCATATCTGAAAAAAGTTCAAAGGCTTCTCGCTTATATTCCTGTTTGGGATCCTTTTGCGCATAGCCTCTGAGGCCAATTCCCTGACGAAGATGATCCATAGCCGCCAGATGTTCTTTCCAGTGACTATCCAGGTTCTGTAGTAAAACCTGTTTCTCAAAATGACGCATCATTTCCGAACCTATCTGCTCTTCCTTATGCCGATGATTCTCCACTATTTCTTTAAGTATTTTTTCTCTGAGAATTTCTTCATGCAGCTGGTCGTCTTCTTCTAACCAGCGGGCAATAGGTAATTCGATGAGAAAATCATTTTCCAGGCGTTTCTCCAACCCCGGAATATCCCACATCTCTTCTATGGATTGCGGTGGGATATAATCATTAATAGTAGCACTGACTACATCAGCTCTAAAACCGGCAACAATATCTGAAACGTCTTCCGTTGACATTAACTCATCACGTTGTTCGTAAATGACTCGTCTTTGATCATTCGCCACATCATCGTATTCAAGCAGCTGCTTACGAATATCAAAGTTTCTCGCTTCTACTTTTCGCTGGGCATTTTCAATAGCACGGGTGACCCATTTATGTTCAATAGCTTCGCCTTCTTCCCAACCCAGGCGTTGCATCATACTGGCCATTCTATCGGAGGCAAAAATGCGCATAAGATTATCTTCCAGCGATAGGTAGAAACGGCTCGAACCCGGATCGCCCTGACGCCCAGAACGCCCTCTTAACTGATTATCAATTCGTCGTGATTCATGACGTTCAGTACCAATAATAGCAAGACCACCAGCGTCTAAAACAGCCTGGTGAGTTTGCTGCCATTTTGCTTTTAATTCATCAATTTGTGCTTCTGAAGGATTTTTTAATGCATCAATCTGAGCCTGAAGGTTACCACCTAAAACAATATCTGTGCCACGACCAGCCATATTGGTAGCAATGGTTACCGTACCAGGTACCCCTGCCTGGGCAATAATGTCGGCTTCCTTTTCATGAAATTTTGCATTTAAGACATTATGTTTCACGCCCTCTTTATTAAGGAAATGAGACAGATATTCAGAGGCTTCAACAGATGCTGTGCCTACCAGAACCGGGCGCTTTTCATCTCTACAAAATTTGATGTCTCGTACAATTGCGGCAAATTTTTCTTTTTGAGTCAGGAAAACCAGATCACCCTTATCATCACGGATCATGGGCTGGTTAGTTGGTATAACAATAACCTCTAACCCATAAATTTGTTGTAATTCAAAGGCTTCTGTATCAGCTGTTCCGGTCATGCCAGATAATTTTTCATATTGACGGAATAAATTCTGAAAGGTAATAGAGGCAAGAGTCTGGCTTTCTGACTGGATACTCACTCCTTCCTTCGCTTCTACAGCCTGGTGTAATCCTTCTGACCAGCGGCGTCCCGGCATGGTACGTCCAGTATGTTCATCAACGATAACAATCTCATCATTTTGAACAATATAATCCACATCTTTCTGAAAAATAGCATGAGCACGTAATGCTGCATATACATGATGAATCAGCGAAATACTCGAGGTATCAAACAGATTGCCATGTTCGTCCAACAAACCAATCTGTTTTAATAATTCTTCAGATTTTTCCTGGCCTTCTTCTGTAAGATAAACCTGTTTATTTTTTTCATCAACCGAATAATCACCCTCTTCGATAACTATGGGCTTGCCCTTTTCATCTTCGCCTTCTTCAATCTGTTTTTTTAATTTAGGGATGATTTTGTCTATTTTGCCATACAGCTCGGTGCTGTCATCTACAGCACCTGAAATAATCAATGGGGTTCTGGCTTCATCAATTAAAATGGAGTCAACTTCATCAATAACAGCAAAATTCAACCCACGCTGAACTTTTTCATCCAGGCTAAACGCCATATTATCCCGAAGGTAGTCAAATCCGTATTCATTGTTGGTGCCGTAGGTAATATCTGCATCGTAGGCGGCTTTTTTTTCCTCGGGCGATTGTCCGTTAACAATAATACCCAGCGTTAAACCCAGTGCTTCATAAACCGGTCGCATCCATTCTGCATCACGTGTGGCCAGATAATCATTTACGGTAATAACATGTACGCCCTTGCCAGTTAAGGCATTCAGGTAAACCGGTAAAGTAGCTACCAGCGTTTTACCTTCACCAGTACGCATTTCAGCAATTTTGCCACTGTGTAACACTATGCCACCAATAAGCTGTACATCAAAATGACGTAATCCCAACACTCTGCGGCTGACTTCACGTACCGTGGCAAATGCTTCAGGCAGAATATCATCCAGAGTAGCAGAATCGGCTAGTCTCTGTTTAAATTCATCGGTTTTGTGTTTTAAATCAGCATCTGAAAGTTTTTCCATTTCAGGTTCTAATTCATTGATTTTTTGGACAACTTTTTTTTGCAGACGTAAAAAACGTTCGTTTCTACTACCAAATACTTTTCTAACCAGTTTACCTAACATCAGGTGTTTACCGACATAAAGGGATCGCGTCTCAATAGAGACTATCCGTTGGATACAATTTGCCACAGAGTTGAAATTCAACCAGATGACAACAAATTTAGTTTATAGTATGAGTTACAGCAAAAAGCGTTGACTCAAACAAAAATTCCTTAACAGGAAAAAATCAGGGCATTTTATTATTCATGCTGACAGAACAGGGTATTTTATAGAATTTACCCAGTCCAGATATGGGGCGTAGGATACAGGATTCAAGGCTTAATCGCCACATTTGTCGTTTACCAGAACGATATTTTTGTAAGCTATTATCATCGAAGCTGAAGAGCACTTCTACAAGAACCTTATGATATTAAAGCCAGGAGTGAATTCATTCGCGACTGCTCTGTAATTTCAACCGGAATTACAGCATGAAACCAAACCTCTTCACGGATGAATCTGCTTCCGGCAAATATTTTTATGATGAAGCATATGGGTGGGGATAAATCAGGACTTCTTTCCCCGTCTCCAGACATACTTTTTAGGATCAACAGGTTTGCCATTTTTTAACACTTCATAGTGAACATGAGGGCCTGTTGAACGTCCTGAAGAACCCATTTTAGAAATCACCTGCTCTTTGGCAATAACCTGTCCCGGTTTAACCAGCACTTCCAGGTTATGCCCATAACGTGTTTTGATACCATTACCGTGATTTATTTCTACCGTCAGTCCATAACCCCATTTCTTGCCCACAAAGCTAACAACACCAGCCGCAGTAGCCACAACAGGATCACCCAACTTGCCCGCGAAATCCATACCCTCGTGCCAGGCTGCATTTCCTGTAAATGGATCAATACGCTTTCCAAACTGGGAAGAGTTCCAACCTTTTTTTACTGGCCGACCAGAAATATAACTGGCTATATCCATCTCCCGGTTAAGAAGTACTGACTCCAGAATTGAGATCTGCTGCCTTTTATTTTGCAGATTTTGTTCTACTTTATCCAGAATTCGGTCTAAGGCTACTTTATCCTGCTGTTGCATCAGTGCATTTTTTTCAGGTCCACCAACAGATGGTATGGAATCAAAGTCAAATTCACTGGCGTCTATTCCAGCAACTTCCAGCAATCTTTTGCCCACTGCGTTAATACGTAAAACTTCAGATTGGACAATACCAACTCGTCGGGTAATTTCATCCAGCTGCATCTGAGAATCCTGTCTTGCATCTTTTAAAGCACCTTCCGCCGATTTTATTTGCTGACGCATGGATGCTAAGGCCTGCTCCGTATAACCATAATCAACAGATTCAGAGATGACCCAACGATAGGTCATATAAGATGCTATGCCAGGTAGGATAATAAGAGAGATTAGCAACAACAGGTGAAGACGCCATCCATTTAATAGATAGCGATTCATACCTTCAGAAGTATGATGAAGCAATGTTAACTTCATATTCTGTCCAAAACCTTTAATTTAATTAACCACTACGAGATTTGACTCTTGCTCAGTGGTAGCATCATTGTTAAAAAATGCGCTAGACTATGAATTATAGTTCTTTTTTAATTATTTTCATGTAACTGTGCATATAATCACCGAAAACTGCTAACTCTTTGTTCAAAAATGAGCATTTACGCTGGTAAACTCATATTTTTCATCTGAGGTTAGATTCTTTTTGTGTTAATCTGAACGGTTACTTTTCAATAGTATTTGCCCGGTATTTAGCAGGCAGACGCGTATTTCAACACAGGTTGGCTATGAGTTTCAAGAAAACCCTTAAAATAAATGCCTCTAAAGTGAAAACTAATAATGGTATAGATCGTTCAATTTCAGCCTACCGGCGTCCATTTCCTCACCCGGAAAGTATCAAAAATCTGGTCAGAGAAGCAAAAAACCAGAATCAAAGTAAGTTAAAGAATATCCTTGAAACCCTTGAAATAAAAGATAAACAGAAAAATATCATCCTGAAAACTATCCCGGAACAATATCGAAACAGTATTACGGATTTTAATCTGACTAATAATAAACTCTGTCTTCTCACCCGTAATGCGGGTGTTGCCACCCAACTGCGATATATCAAAACCGATATCCTGGATATGCTGAGAAAAGATGGGATGTGGGGCATTATGTCAATTGATATTAAGGTTCAGGTATGAGTTTCGAGTTTAGAAAAAAACAGTTTGTCATCCTGACAGTAAATTGCTCCGTGCATTTACTGCATACATTACGTCCATGTAAATAAATGTAGCGTAGCGTAGTTGAAGGATCTTGAGGCTCGGCAT
>DRNA01000161.1 GCA_011322365.1 Aeromonadales bacterium
CACTGGGTATTCAATATTATAAGCGTATTGAAAAACTGGATTCTGATTTATTAGTTCGCCTTGATGTTACCTATACCGGTGACTATTTCACAACTATTGAAAATGTGAAATCAAGAGGATTAAATGGAACCCGGCCAGGGAACTTAACTTTCGACACTGACTTTACTAACCCTAATTTCGGTCAAACCTCTCAGGTACCTTTTGGTTTTGTTAAGGGTTATGCTCTGTTAAATGGTCGTATAGGACTTATTGATGGCCAGGGCTCATGGGAAGTCTATCTATGGGGACGTAACCTTACTGATGAAAATCAATACGTTGATTCATTCCGTGAATTCTTCGGTACTCTGGTTAATACTCCACAAACCCCAAGAACTTATGGCATAGAAGCATCTTATAACTTCTAATCATTTGTTACCTATAAAAAAGGAAACCTCCGGGTTTCCTTTTTTTTGTTTAAAAGTTGCTTTTTAATTAACAACCATTAAGAGTTTCTTCTATCATGCCTATGCATTTAACACAGTCGTGTTATTAACCGATGGAATAATATTAATTTTGTTGAAATAAAAATTCATTTGCTAACGTTTAAGTTGTCATCCCGACCTTGTGGAGGGATCTTGAAGCTTTAAGATCCCTCCACAAGGTCGGGATGACAGAGATCTTCCTGATCGTAGGGCAACGACCTGAGTTACATGCAGAAGCATGTTCTCTATTAAGGATTATAATTTTATAAACGCTTTATTACTAATACGCCATCCTTTATCGGATTTAAGTAATGTCAGATAATCCAGATAAATTTTATCACCATAATCAAATCGCGTTTGCGCTATGGCTATTTTACCGCTAATACTTAAATACACAATTTGTGTTTTAACCGTCACCTTTCCCTTGTTTTTTACTACAGTAAAATAATCCTTCAAAGTTATATTAATAACTTTACCCTCAGCATCAACAGTTTCAAGCCGGGCGTTTTCTGCAAATGCCTTAGATAATTTACTGATATCGGCCTGCCGGCGACCATCAAAATAGTTATCCAGTGTCTGGATAATCTCCTGATTAATATCTGCAGTTTTAACAGCAGAATCGCATCCAGCGATAAATAACAAACTGATGTAGAATGCATAGTATATATTTTTCATTATGTTACCTCTTAAATGTTCCCTGCTTTATAAAATGAAGGGTTTGTTTTATCACTGCATCGTCTGACATAATAAAAGTATGTTGTGTCGGTAAAACCAGAAAGTCAGACATTCCTTTCAGTCTCGCTGAAGAAACACTGACTTTACCATCATGCTCACCTTCAAAAAAGTTATTGAAAAATTTATCATGCCGTGCACTTTTATTCCCAGTTATTATACCCACCGAATGATGAAAGGGCTTTAACCTGGCTGGAAGGCTTTTTCTATCAGTGCCCAATTCTCTTCCTGCAGGCCCCAGTATCCATTTAAAAAAGAAATTATTTTTTAACTTATCAACAATCTCGCTGCCTTTGTTAGGAGGGCTTAACATAACAGTATGGCCAATTTTATCCAGACTATTTCTGCTTAAATAGTCTCTCAACAATATACCGCCCATAGAATGAGTAACAAAATGTATTTTTCGCGCCTGTAATTGTTGACTCTGTTCTAATCCACGTTTAATGGTTTCATCTGCCAGTACAGAGATGTTTTTACGGGTGGAGGGATAATCCAGATTAATCACTCTAAAACCATTATGAATTAAAACAGCTTCCATTTTTGAAAATGAAAATTTCGTTCTTCCAAGGCCATGTAAAAGGATGACACAATCTGAAAATCTAGCCTGTTCTTTTTTTAAATAAGTTAACTTCATAAACTTTTAATATCACTTTAATGTTTTTGCCTGCTGCCAGTAATTTTCCATTTCAGCTAAATTAGAGTCTTCAGGCTTTTTTCCCGATTGAGAAAGCTGTGTTTCGATATAGCCAAATCGTTTTTTAAACTTCAGGTTGCATTTTTCTAGCGCAATTTCCGGATCAATTTTAAGATGTCGCCCCAGATTAACCAGAGCAAACAATAAATCACCCAATTCTTCTTCAGTATGGACAGGATCCCTTTGTGAAATTGCCTGCTTCAACTCTAATAATTCCTCATCAATTTTGTCTATCACAAAGGAAAAATCTGGCCAGTCAAAATTCACACTGGCCGCACGCTTCTGTAACTTTTTAGCTTTCATTAAGGCCGGTAAATTTTTAGGTATATCATCAAGGATACTTGCAGAATCTGTGAGTTCACCCGCAAGCATTCTTTTTTTATTTTGATCCCTTTTAATTTTTTCCCAGCCAGCTAAACGCTGCTGATCGGTCGACCAGTTTTCATCCGCAAAAACATGAGGATGTCTCTCAATCAGCTTTTCTGCTGTTTTCATTGCAATGGTATCAAAATTTGACCAACCTTGTTCTTCCGCAATACAGGCATAGAAAACCACCTGAAATAATACATCACCCAGTTCTTCTTCAATATGGGCTTTATTACCTGAAATAATCGCATCAATAAGCTCATAGGTTTCTTCAAGTGTATAGGGCGTCAGTGTTTCCAGTGTCTGTTTTTTATCCCAGGGACAACCCTGCTCTGACCTCAGAGTATTCATAATGTAAAGCAGTTTTTTCAGGCCTTTCATATCTGTCTTATTACCTGAATAACATTGGCCAGGTGGCTTATCTCAGATATAATTTTTTCCAGCGATGTATTATCAGTTACCTCAATTCGAATGGTGATTTCTGTTTCATCCAGCCGCTTATTCACATGGGTTAACAAATTGATTACATTAATTTTTGCATTACCCAAAAGTTGCGTTAAATCCTGCAGCAAACCGGTTCTATCAATAGCTCGGATAAAAAGATCCACCTCAAAATAGGCCCTGGAATTATCACTCCACTCCATTTCAAGTAATCGATCTGATTGTTCCTGTTTTGCTTTCATCATGTAACTACAATCCTGACGATGAACCGCTACGCCACGACCCCGGGTCACATAGCCAATGATAGGGTCACCAGAAACCGGTTTACAACATCCAGCCATGTGGCAGAGTAAATTACCTACACCAGAAACGGTTACCTGATCACTGTTTGAGCCGGAACGACTGCTGGATATTTTTAAAATTTCTGACTCAACTCTGGGTTTTACCTTAAAAAAATTCAATGCAACATTAGTAACCTGATTAATACCCAGATCGCCCATACCAACGGAAGCATATAAATCATTAATTGATTTTAAATTAAATTTTTCAGCAATTGGCATTAAATCAATCTCAGAAAGTCCATTTCGCTGCAATTCTTTAATTAACATCGGCCTGCCAGCTTCAATATTTATATCTCTATTTTGCTTTCGGAACCACTGATTGACCTTTTGTCTGGAGCGACTGGATTTGAGGTAACCCTGATTAACATCCAGCCAGTCCCTGCTCGGCGTAGAATTCTTTCGAGTCATAATCTCAATGGTCTGACCGGTTTCAAGAGGCTGTGTTAAGGGAACCAGCTTTCCATTCACCCTGGCACCAATGCAACTGTGCCCAATATCGGTGTGTACACTGTAGGCAAAATCCAGAGCTGTTGCTCCAGGTGGTAAATCAATCACTCGTCCATTAGGTGTAAACACATAGACTCTATCCTCAACAACTGTCTGATGAAACTGTTGCAGCAGTTCTCCTGAAGTAGCAACACCTTCCTGCCATTCCATCAATTCACGTAGCCAGGCAATTTTTTGCTCAGCAGCCAGATCACCTGAAGATTGCCCTCCACCTTCTTTGTAACGCCAATGAGCAGCAACACCATGTTCAGATTCCTGATGCATTTTATATGTACGGATCTGCACTTCAAGCGCCTTACCATCCGGCCCGATAACTGCGGTATGAATCGATTGATAACCATTATTCTTTGGCGTAGCAATATAATCATCAAACTCCATCGGAATATGTTTCCATAAACCATGGACAATACCTAAAACTGAATAACAATCGGCAATTTCACCTACCAGAATTCTTACCGCCCTGGCATCGTAGATTTCTTCGAAAGAAACCCCTTTACGCTGCATTTTTTTCCAGATGCTGTAGATGTGTTTTGCTCTACCGGCAATCTCACCTTTTATTTTGACTTTTTCCAGTTCTTTATCCAAGGTTTTGATTACACCGGAGATATACTGTTCACGATCAATGCGTCTTTCAGCCAGTTTTTTTGCAATTTGTTTGTAATGTTCCGGGTGCATATATCGAAAAGAGAGATCTTCCATTTCCCATTTAAGTTGACCCACCCCTAGTCGGTTAGCAAGCGGTGCATAAATGTCCTGAGTTTCTCTGGCTAAAGTAAGTTTAACCTCATCTAAAGCATCTTTTGCCAGCCTGAGATTTTGCACCCGAATGGCCAGCTTAACTACCACAACCCTGGAATCATCAACCATGGCCAGTAACATCTGACGCAACTTATCCAGTTCTTCAGAAGATAAACTTTGTGTCACATTCTCACTTTGTAAGCTGCGTATGGCTTCCATACCGATAACGCCCTTAATAATTTTTGCTATGGTTTTACTGATTTGATTAGAGACCTGTTTTAAGGTTATTTCTCCAAATTGAACTGAAGGATATAAAATCGCGGCACATAAAGTATCCGTATCCATATTTAGTAAAGTCAATGTTTCTGCAACGGCAAATCCAAATTCAAGTACACTTTCACCAAGTGGAACATGATGGTTCTGCTGTTGCTGCAAACAAAGTGCTACACTATCTGACAGCAGCTTCATCTGCTTAGGTTCTCTTTGCACATTTATACGATTCAACCAATCACTAATAGCAGCTGAACCATCTGCATTTTCAGGATATATTTCGCTCACCGTTACCATTTTTCTTTTTCTATACCCCGATTATTTTTTAACAGGCACAAAAACTGCCAGAGATTCAACATGACCGGTATGGGGAAACATATCCATGACACCAGCATGTGTCATTCGATAACCATTGGCTTTTAAAATGCCGGCATCTCTTGCTAACGTTGCAGGATTACAGGAAACATAAACAATTTTTTTAGCATTAAATTTTTTCAGATAATGACAAATTTCCTGAGCACCACTTCGTGGAGGATCAATTAAAATTTTATCAAATTGTTGATTAGCCCAGGGCTTTCTGGATAAATCACTGGTTAAATCAGCTGCATGGAATTGAATATTGTTAAGTCCGTTTGCAGTTGCATTTTCATAGCCCCGGGAAACCATGGCTTCACTTCCTTCTACAGCAACAACTTCTGCTGCTTTTGTTGCCATCGGAAGAGAGAAATTACCCAGTCCACAAAATAAATCTAAAACTCTATCTTCAGTTGAGAGTTCAAGCAAATCAATAGCTCGTGAGGTCATAAGCTGATTTATCTCAAGATTTACCTGAGTAAAATCCATAGGATGGAAAGCCATTTTCAGATTAAATTCCGGAAGTGAATAATACAGTCTTTCCCTGCCATTTTCTGGCCATACTTTATGTACCGTATCAGGCCCTTTGGGTTGAAAATACAAATCAAACGCATGCTGATTTGCAAAGTTAATCAACAACGTTCTGTCGTGTTCAGTCATCGGATCCAGGTGCCTGAATACCAGAGCCGAACAGTCCTCACCAATAGCGACTTCAATTTGAGGTAGTCGCGCTTTTGCATCCATCTTTCCGATAATATCTCTTAATGGTAACAATAATTTTTCAGCCTTTTCATGCAAAATGTGACAGGTTTTAATATCAGCGATAAAATGACTTTGCTTCTCTCTAAATCCAACTAAAACCCCGCCTTTTTTTATGACATGTTTCACACCTAAACGTGCTTTACGACGATAAGCCCAGGCATTAGCTTGTAGAGGTTCAAGCCATTGCTGCGGTTTTATTTCTCCAAAATGTTGTAGCTGTTGTTTTAATAAACCGGCTTTAAATTTAATTTGGGCTTTCCATTGTAAATGTTGCAAACTGCAGCCACCACAAATATCAAAATGCGGGCATTGCGCTTCGACACGATCTTCTGCGGAAACTGATACCGATAATGTTTTTGCTTCATCAAATTTACTACGTCGATTGATCAGTTGAGCTGAAACAGTTTCACCCGGTAATGCTGCTGTCACGAACACAGTTTTACCATTGGATTTAGCAACCCCACGGCCATCATGCGCCAGGTCATCAATGAATAACTCAACTGGCTCCTGTGGGATTTTTTTTCTACGTCTTCGAGACATTAATTTTGCCTTATAATTTGTTGAATTCTTCAGTTATTCCTCAGCACGCCACTGTGTTAGAAATTCCTGGAAATGTTGTTCTTTGTGATTTTCTAGCCACTGGGATAATCGTGTTTCTTCTATTTCCATTTGTTCCAGTGTTATCATGCCTCGCATCATTTCATATCGGAGATAAACCAGATAAGTATTCAAAACATCGGTCTCACAATAATCACGGATCCCCTTGATATTTCCTGCACAATATTCATCCCATACTTTGGCACCACTCATACCCATCTTGCCAGGAAAGCCTAACATGGTGCTCACTTCATCCAGAGGGGCATTTGCCCTCCCGGTGTACATAGCCAAAACATCCATAACATCGGTATGACGACTATGGTATCGGCTGATGTAGTTATTCCACTTAAACTCACGATCCTCATTGCCTGTCTCCCAATACCTTAATGCCTGAATTTTGTGTTTCAATGAACGGTAATGCAAAACAGGTAAATCAAATCCCCCCCCATTCCAGCTTACCAGTGTTGGCGTATAACGGTCGATGCCGTCATAAAACCGCTGAATAATTTCAGCTTCGCCACTGCTTTCATCTCCTAATGACCAGACATTAAGTTGCTCTGATGAACGAAAGACAGCGGAAATTGCCACAATTTTCTGTAAATGATGAGGTAAAAATTCAGAGCCAGCTGTTTTCTGCCGACGAATGTTGAACATCGCCTGTGCGACATCTTCATCAGAGAGATCATGTAAGTTATAAAGTTTTCTGCCTGTTTCGATATCTGGTATGGTTTCAATATCAAACACCAGTATATTCATAAATCTTTCCTTTAAAGTCATGAGTACTAATAACAAGTTCATTTTACAGTCATTGTTAGTAATCAGGAAATAAAAAAGAGCTGATTTGATCAGCTCTTTTACTTTTTCTCAAAAGATAGAGGAATTCAACCTGTTTTAGCCAAAATCCTACTTGATAGGAAAATAGATGTCAGTTTCTAATTCAGCTTCCTCTGTTGTTTCCGGATCCCCCACATAAACTTCCCATGAGTGACCTGTAATTTCCAGTTTTTTTGCTTTAATATAGGCATAAACCTGCTTATAGAAATCTTTCAAGCCAGAATAAGGTCCAAAATATTCAATTTTTAATACCTTACCAGCATAGGTTTTGCCTGATTTAATTTCATTTTGGGGTGATTGTTTTTCAACTTCGGCATCAGGGGGAGGTAAATCTCGAGCATACTTTAACTCACCTGAGTAAGGTAATGCTATTTTATAACCCCATCGATGCTTTTGTTCATCCCACAACGTCATAATAGTTAAGGGATCGCCAGACTGTGAAGCATCAAGCTGCTCCAGATACTCATGCAATAAACGGAAATTCTCACGTTCAACTTTAGCCATTTCTGCCGGATTCATAGAAGACTCACCTTCGATATAAATTATATCCAGCGGTTCAAACTGCAAAATTTCAGTATTCAAATTAGAATAATCCTGTTTGGACTTCTCAGACTCTGCCACACGTTTGAGATTTTTCAATCCAGCCTCATAATCCGGTCCAATCCATTTTTCAAATAAAAGCCCGGAATAGCGTGCAATCGGATTATTACCCAGATCAGTACTAAACCCCCAGGTAACGCGAGTTTTATTATCATCCAGAGCAGTTAAATGGTAATACGAATCTGATCTGGCGCCATCGCTAAATTCCAGACTAATATTGACTAATTCATTTTCTTTTAATGCAGTAATTTCCTGGCTACCTTTTCCAACACCCGCCTTTTGACTTTGCCATATCATTTTCGAACCCACGGTACCATTAGCACCTGTAAACGTATAACGAGTATCCGGATCTCTTTGCTGCCAGGGCGACCAGCGATTAAACTCTTGAAGATTACTCACCAGTTGGTAAACCACTGCTACAGGCGCATCGATTTCAATAGAGCGCTCAACGCTGACCTTCCTCGGCAGAAAGTAAGCTGCAACGATCACTAAAACAAGCAAAATGACTAATGCAAATAAAATCTTTTTCAGGGTAGTCATAATTATTCCTCAAAATTAAAATGATTGGTTAAAACACTGCGTTTAAACAATTGTGTCTCTGCTGGATTATAAATTGTATTAAATAGCATAAATACATTATATTAAATTATTATAATAATAAAAATAATTGTTATATTTTGATATAACAATAGGGTTTAAATTTTGCTCTAAATTTTCATTAATTTGCTCATTAAAATATTATCTTATTGATTTATAAGAGTTTTAATTGTTTCCCTGGATCAAGCTTTCCATATCCTAGCCTAATTGTGCTCTTACAAGCAACTTTCTACGAGCAAATACCAGCGAACTTAACTTGATTAAAACCTATAAATAGCTTAATAATTAAAGGTTGAGAGTATGTCAAAGACTTTGTGTACTCATTTTATTCTGACAGGCTAGACTTTAATTCAATAAATAGACCACATGGGAGATATGTGATGGGACAAAAGGATAAGTTCGAATTTTCTCTTGACGATCTGGAATTGGAACCACTGGAAGAATCACTCGATTCAACATCAGATGTTTCTTCTCAATCAGCTTCATCAGGTGAAACCGGAAAAGCAAAATTTAATATTGATAAACGTTCAAATGAAGATAGACGGGAGTCAGGTGATCGTAGAGCCAGCATTCGGTTTGAAGAAGAAAGACGAAAAGGGCTTGATAGACGTTCTTCTTCCGCTAACTGGGATACTCTATAGGTTATTCGATTGATCAGTTTTACTAATTTCGTTCAAAATTAATTCCAATATTTGCATGGGTTCTTCAGCTTGAGTTATTGGTCGGCCAATAACCAGATAGTCACTACCTTTTTCAATAGCCTGTTTCGGAGTAAGTACTCTTTTTTGATCCTGATGTGCACTTTTTTCAGGCCGAATACCCGGTGTCACCAGATTAAATGTGATTGGCAACAATGCCCTCAACATAGTGACCTCTCGTGCAGAGCACACCACACCATCTAAACCTGCATCGGAAGTCAGAAGTGCTAATCTTTTCACCTGTTCTTCCAAAGTTGATCGAATACCCGTTTGCTCAAGATCTTTCTGCAGCATGCTGGTTAAGACTGTAACAGCAATAAGCAATGGGCGCTCATCTCCAAAGCAAAGCAAAGCCTGTCTCGCCTGGTTCATCATTTCCATACCGCCACAGGCGTGCACATTTACCATCCATACACCAAGATCAGCTGCAGCTGCCACGGCTTTAGCAACCGTATGGGGTATGTCATGAAATTTAAGGTCTAAAAAAACCTCGAAATCCATTGCCTGGATCTGCTTTACCCATTCAGGTCCAAATAAAGTAAACATTTCTTTACCCACTTTGACCCGACAGCGTTTGGGATCCAGTTGTTCCAGTAAAGACAATGCATCAGCTTTGCTGTCAAAATCTAACGCAACAATGATTCGTTTATTCATTTATGTACCATAATCATTCAAAATGCAGGTTTCAGTGGGATTTATTCGCCTTCTATTCCCAAAATGGGTTTAACCGTACCCCAATGCTGACAACCCGGACAGTTCCAGTAAAGTTGTCGGGACTCAAAACCACAATTTTCACAACGATAACCCGGTTTAGTATTCAACAATTCATCAACTAATTCCTGTAATAATATCAGGCTGTCTCTACCTTTTTCGCTCGCATGCATAACATGTAGTTCTATCAGTGCCTGTAATCCTCTCAAGGAAGGTGAGGCTCTTAAATTACCGGTAAGATATTCTGCGGCTGCCACATCACCTTCGTTACTCCTGATACAATTTGCCGCCGCCAGTAAAACCGTTGATCCTGCTCCCTTTTCTACAGCCTCCAGTAGTAACTTCTGGTAAGCGCCTGGAATATTTAAAGCATCAAAACATTTCTCTAGCCCATTTAAAGCCTCTGAAAAAAAGTGAATATCCTGTTTTAGTATTTTTTTGTACGAATTAAGTGCTTCTTTCCAGTAATGTTGTTTTATTTCTACTCCAGCCTGCATCAGACTTACTCTGACTGACTTTTTATCAATTTTTCCAGCCTTTCTTAATAGCCCCGAAGCAATGCTAAGATGTGTTTTATCAATTTCCTGTTGTGCCAGTTCACAATAAAAATGTGCAGTTTCAACATGCATATCAACTTTACTGTGATATTGTAACTCTTTTACGGTAGCAACTGCCTGCTCCCAATCTTTGGTTGCCTGATGAATATTTAATAATTGTTGTAAACTTTGCAATCTGTAAGAAGGGTTGGTTTTCAAATCTTCAAAAATATGTTCAGCTCTATCCAGTACGCCAGCTGTTAGATAATCCATCCCCATTTCGAATAATGCCAGTTGCCTTAATTCTGCAGATAATGCCGGGCGGGCAATAATATTCTGATGCAACCTGAGTGCACGATCAACTTCACCCCTTTTACGGAACAGACTACCCAGGGCAAGGTGCGTCTCAACCGTATCACTATCGACTTCCAATAAATGAATAAAAGTATCTATCGCCTTATCCGGTTGTTCATTTAATAAATAATTTAAACCGATAATATAACGATGAGAGAGCTTGTTTTGTTGTTTCAATAAAGATTTATTTGACCAGGATC
>DRNA01000162.1 GCA_011322365.1 Aeromonadales bacterium
ATAATAGCCTACAAAAGTCCACTGAAAACAACAGTGATGGCAATCTGGATGCTGTTCAAAGCACTAGCAGCAATGAATGGGATGCGGCCAACTCGATCATAGGTGTAAAAAAGGATTTTGATACAGGTAATGAATATTATGGAGGCACAACCGAATCGCTGAAAGATCATTTAGTCTGGCAATTAAATCTGACTCCTTTTTCAGATCTCGATCGCACTATTGCTACGGCTCTCATTGATGGAATAGATGATGATGGTTATCTTACTGTCGCTTTAGAAGATATTCTTGAAGCATTTCATAATGAAGAAAACCCTCTGGAAATGGATGAAGTCGAAGCGGTACTTCACCGTATTCAACAATTTGACCCGTTGGGTGTAGGTTGTAGAGATTTAAGAGAATGCCTGCTCTGCCAACTTAACCAGTACCCGGAAGATACCGCCTACTTTAAACAGGCTTATACCTTAATTGATGACTATCTTGGCCTGCTGGGGCAGAAAAATTATCGTATGATAATGAAAAAAAGCGGTTTATCGGAAAATGATATTAAACATGGACTTAAGTTAATTCAAAGTCTGAATCCCAGGCCTGGTAGTGAGCATTCCAGCGAAACCGCAGAATATGTTGTGCCTGATGTTTACGTGAAAAAAATTAACGGCCGCTGGCAGGTTGATCTGAATCCGGATGCGGCTCCACGCCTCAGAGTCAACCAGCGCTATGCCAGTATGGTTCAACAGGCAACGTCTGCAGCAGATGGTAAGTACCTTAAAAATAACCTACAGGAAGCCCGATGGTTTATTAAATCATTGGAAAGTCGCAATGAAACCCTGTTAAAAGTTTCTCACAAAATTGTTCAGGAGCAACAGGGATTTTTTGAATTTGGTGAAGAAGCCATGCGCCCCATGGTGTTGAGTGATATAGCCATGGCTGTTGATATGCACGAATCCACTATATCCAGAGTCACCACGCAAAAATACCTGCATTGCCCCAGTGGAATTTTTGAGTTGAAATACTTCTTTTCCAGCCATGTAAATACCAGTTCAGGGGGTGAATGTTCATCTACCGCCATCCGTGCACTATTGAAGAAGCTGGTAGAAGCAGAAAACCCACAAAAACCCCTCAGCGACAGCAAAATATCTGCTTTACTGAAAGATCAGGGCATTATGGTTGCCAGAAGAACCGTGGCAAAATATCGAGAATCATTGAATATTCCCGCATCTAATGAACGAAAGATGCTAATTTAGGTCAATTACAGAGAAAAGAAAGTAAAAAGGAGGTGAAATATAAATTTGTGTCCCCATAACTGAGTAAGTCACTATGCCCTGATTTTCAGAGGTATATACCCATTAATTAGAAGGATTGGATCTATGCAAATAAATATTACCGGCCATCATGTCGATGTTACAAAAGCCTTAAATGATTTTATTCATGATAAATTTAAAAAACTCGAAAGACATTACGAATATATAAATAGTGCACACGTCATACTTACCGTCGAAAAACTTTCCCAAAAAGCAGAAGCTTTACTGACCATCAAAGGCGGAGAAATTTTTGCAGATTCCACAACAGAAGACATGTACTCCTCTATTGACAGCCTGATTGATAAACTGGATAGACAACTCCAGAAACATAAACAGAAAGTCATAGCACACTAATCCGTGATGCCAGTCCTGCTTATCTTTACCGGGTAAAGATAAGCAGGACTGGCCCGAGATTTTGTAAAAAATCGGTCATAAAGCCCTATTGTTAACTTTTTTATTCGGCTGTTGTTTCGTGCAAAGCTCTCATTATGTTAGTATCCAGAAATTGTTGAATCTAAACCCCAAGACAATACCGGTATTCCGCTACCAAGTATTTTATTCCTATGACAGAAACAAAACCTGATACACCAACAGAGATATCCCCTCGAATCATTTATCGTGATTGCCTCTCCAGCAAAAAGAAGGCTCTTGAGTCTATAGCAACTGCCATGGCAGCAGATGCTGATTTATCTATCGGCGATATTCTTGATGCCTTTATGAAACGAGAGCGTCTGGGTTCAACCAATTTTGGCCATGGGATAGCCATTCCCCATGGTCGACTGGCCAGTTGTAAAAAGCCTATCGGCGTTTTATTAATTGTCGACCAATGTATGTGTGATAATCCTGATAAAGAGCCGGTTGATCTCATCTTCGGCCTCATCGTAC
>DRNA01000163.1 GCA_011322365.1 Aeromonadales bacterium
AGAACGAGCCATTGATGGTGATTTCCTCATGCCAATCGAAGATGTGTTCTCCATCTCAGGACGCGGCACGGTAGTAACCGGTCGTATTGAGCGAGGCATCGTTAAAGTGGGCGAAGAAGTAGAAATCGTCGGCATTAAAGATACTACGAAAACCACAGTAACCGGTGTAGAAATGTTCCGTAAACTGTTAGACGAAGGTCGAGCAGGGGATAACACCGGTATCTTATTGCGTGGTATCAAACGAGAAGAAGTGGAACGCGGCCAGGTATTGGCGCATCCGGGTACGATTAACCCGCATACGCGTTTTGAAGCGGAAGTGTATGTACTATCAAAAGATGAAGGTGGACGACATACGCCCTTTTTCAAAGGCTATCGCCCCCAGTTCTACTTCCGAACTACCGATATCACCGGTGCCTGTGAATTACCTGAAGGCGTTGAGATGGTGATGCCGGGTGATAATGTGCAAATGAAAGTGACGTTGATAGCCCCGATTGCAATGGAAGAAGGTTTACGTTTTGCCATTCGTGAAGGTGGACGTACTGTTGGTGCAGGTGTGGTTGCCAAGATTATTGAGTAAATATTGATTTAGCTCACGCCTGATTCACTTTAGTCTATCCTGACTTAAAGCAATTCAGGCGTAGTTCGAATCAATACAGCTCCAGAGGCAAGCCGGGTTTTAACCCGGAAAAGTGTTTTAAATAAAGTCAGAGACTTTATTGTTACAGGCCAGTGGCTCAATTGGCAGAGCAGCGGTCTCCAAAACCGCAGGTTGGGGGTTCGATTCCCTCCTGGCCTGCCATTTCAAGTGTCTGTCAGAGGCCTTGATATGGTAGTAGATAATTAGGGCACGATTCATTTTAAAGTGCCATTAGCAGGTTGAAAAACCGATATTAAACAGGAAGCAGCATGAGCTCAAAGGCAGAAAATCAAAGTTCAGGATTAGACTGGCTAAAATGGTTAATCGTCATTGCGATTATCATGGGTGCTATCTGGGCAAATGAGAAATATGCAGATATACCAAGCGCTTATCGTATTCTGGCCATATTAGGTGCAAGTTTAGTTGCTGGTCTTTTTGCAATCAGTACAACGAAAGGTCGAGCATTTAAACATTTTGCCCATGAATCTCGAATTGAAGCCAGAAAAGTAGTATGGCCAAATCGTCGGGAAACGGTACAAACTACGATGATCGTTATCGTATTTACTATCATTGTTGCCTTGATATTGTGGGGTATTGATGTGTTAGTACTGAAAGTTATTGATTGGTTAATGGGACTCTAAGGGGATAAGCATGGCATTTCGTTGGTATGTAGTTCAGGCTTATTCCGGTTATGAAAAGAAAGTGAAAACTTTACTTGAAGAGCGTATTGCCATAAATGGCCTGGAAAGCAAGTTTGGTGATATCCTCGTGCCCACAGAAGAAGTGGTCGAAATGCGAGCTGGTCAACGCCGTAAAAGTGAACGGAAATTTTTCCCGGGCTATGTACTGGTGAATATGGAGTTGGGAGATGATACCTGGCATCTGGTGAGAGAGACGCCAAGAGTTCTAGGCTTTATTGGTGGCACATCAGAGCGGCCAGCCCCCATATCAGATAAAGAAGCACAGGAAATTTTAAATCGTCTTGATGAATCCATTGATACACCAAGACCTAAAACAATGTTTGAACCCGGTGAAATGGTACGAGTTATCGAAGGTCCATTTGCTGATTTTAACGGTGTAGTCGAAACCGTTAATTATGAGAAAAGTCGTCTACAGGTATCGGTTTCGATCTTTGGTCGTTCCACTCCGGTAGAACTGGAATTTGGTCAGGTTGAGAAAAGCTGATCATATCGATTTAAACGATAGGGTTTGGTATAAATTTTATCATTAGATCAAACGGCTCAATTTGTATTGAGTGTTTACAATTAACTCGGGGAGCTGAAATGCGTTTGCACCCGAAGCGAGGTAACTATGGCCAAGAAGGTCGAAGCTTATATTAAGCTGCAAATCCCGGCGGGTGCCGCCAACCCCAGTCCACCAGTGGGCCCAGCATTGGGTCAACATGGCGTTAATATCATGGAATTCTGTAAGGCATTTAATGCTGCTACTGATAAGGTAGAAAAAGGCTTGCCTATTCCCGTGGTAATTTCTGTCTACAATGACCGAAGTTTTACTTTTGTCACCAAAACACCTCCTGCAGCCGTATTGCTTAGAAAGGCAGCCGGTATTGCCAAAGGCAGTGCTGTTCCCAATAAAGATAAAGTGGGTACAGTGACTCGAGCGCAACTGGAAGAAATCGCAAACACCAAAGAACCTGACCTAACCGCAGCGGATTTGGATGCAGCAGTACGTACCATTGCGGGCACCGCTCGTTCAATGGGTCTGTTAGTAGAGGGTTAAGACATGGCTAAATTAACGAAAAGAGCTCGGGTTATCCGGGAAAAAGTAGACAGTGAAAAAGCATATGCTGTTGATGAAGCAATTGCTTTATTAAAAGAACTCTCAACTGTCAAATTTAATGAAACCATTGAAACGGCTATCAATTTAGGCGTTGACCCACGTAAATCCGATCAAAACGTTCGTGGTGCCACTGTATTACCAAATGGTACAGGTAAAGATGTTCGTGTAGCGGTATTTACTCAGGGTGCAGCAGCTGAAGCTGCAAAAGAAGCCGGAGCAGATATTGTTGGCATGGACGACCTGGCCGCTGAAGTTAAAAAAGGCAATATGGATTTTGATATTGTCATTGCCAGTCCCGATGCCATGAGAGTTGTAGGCCAGTTAGGTCAGATCCTTGGGCCTCGAGGATTAATGCCAAACCCTAAAACCGGCACGGTAACACCCGATGTTGCAACTGCTGTTAAAAATGCCAAAGCAGGTCAGGTGCAATACCGTACAGATAAAGCCGGTATTATTCATGCCCCGATTGGTAAATTAGATTTTGAAGGTAGTGCCCTCAAGCAGAATTTAGAATCGCTTGTGGTGGCATTACAAAAAGCAAAACCCGCTAGCGCCAAAGGCGTTTTCCTGAAGAAAATTTCACTTTCTTCGACTATGGGACCGGGTTTAGCTATTGATGTGTCAAGTCTGCAATTAAAAGACTAGGGGACTAACCCCAACATGTCCGGGTTGTAAGACCCACTTCTTTGGGTTGCTTTGCTGATTATTTTGTACTGACAGAATAACGGAAGCGAAGCGACCGTCAAAGACCGTAGGTGTTGAGAGAAGCTTATTCTTATCGACTTAATTAATGCCCACGCAGACGGTAGGATCCGACTCAGGAAAGATTCTCCGTAACGAGAGATAGTAGAAGTTTAAATTTCTATTATTAAATATGACGACCAGTTTACTGGTCATAATCAGGAGGTGAACAACGTGCCACTTTCACTTGAAGGTAAGAAGGCTGTTGTAGCTGAAGTAAACGAAATC
Source organism: Aeromonadales bacterium (assembly GCA_011322365.1). GTDB lineage: Bacteria > Pseudomonadota > Gammaproteobacteria > Enterobacterales > DRNA01. The sequence goes on from DRNA01000163.1 coordinate 3,407, forward strand.
GCGTCTGGCGCCCTGTCCGCAGTGGTTGCAGAATATCGTGGAATCGGTGTTTCAGATATGACTGAACTTCGAGTAAAAGCCCGTGAAGCAGGTGTTTATTTACGAGTGATTCGTAATACCCTGGCAAAGCGTGCTGTGGAAGAAACCGAGTTTGCCTGTATGCAAGAAGCTTTTGTTGGTCCTTTAGTATTTGCATTTTCTCTTGAAGCACCTGGCGCAGCTGCGCGGTTGCTCAAAGATTATGCCAAGGAAAACAAAATGCTGAATGTCACTGCATTATCTATTGGTGGTAAGTTACTGGGTCCAGAACAACTGGATGCCGTAGCAAGCCTACCAACTAAAGATGAAGCAATTGCAATGCTGATGTCGGTCATGCAAGCACCTGTAGGCAAACTTGTTCGTACTATCAATGAAGTACCGGGCAAGCTTGTACGAGTTCTTGCTGCTGTTCGAGATCAAAAACAGGCAGCCTGATTTTTTCACCCTTATAATTTTATGTTTGGTTAATAACCAGGAGTATTCAAATGGCTCTGTCCAAAGACGATATTTTAAATGCAATCTCAGAAATGAGTGTTATGGAAGTAGTTGAACTCATCGAAGCGATGGAAGAAAAGTTCGGCGTATCTGCTGCCGCAGCTGTTGCTGTTGCCGCGCCTGCCGCTGGTGGCGATGCTGGAGGAGCTGCTGAAGAGCAGACCGAATTCAGTGTTGTTATGCCTAGTTTTGGTGGAAACAAAGTTTCTGTCATTAAAGCAGTTCGTAGTATCACAGGTTTAGGCCTGAAAGAAGCTAAAGCGATGGTTGAAGGCGTGCCTGCAACTATCAAAGAAGGCATCGAAAAATCAGAAGCGGAAGATATTGTTAAGCAATTGACCGAAGCTGGTGCTACAGCAGAAATCAAGTAAGTTGTTGATTTTTTGTTGTAAATCGTTGTAGAATCGACGATTGGCTGGTGACATTTGTCACCGGCCTTTTTCCGTTTATCCAGAGAGTGTGAAATTTCATACCCTGGGATGAGAAAAAACGGTTAAAAAATTAAGGAAAATAAGATAATTCTTACGAATATCTTAGCGGGCTTATGGTTAGTGCTAGTCGCCCGTTTGAGATTTTTCCCGTTGTATTGAACTGGTGAATTCGTTAGAAACTTTTTAAAGAATAGAATGACTTGAGTCCTAATGCAAGGATTTAAGTCTAATCTGGCTGAGGAATCCTGATGACCTACTCATATACTGAGAAGAAGCGTATCCGCAAAGATTTTGGAAAACAGACGGCGGCGGCTGATACTCCCTATTTATTGGCAATCCAATTAGATTCCTATCGTGAATTTTTAGAAGGGAATGCAGAAAGAGAGAAAGCCTCTGGTTTAAATAATGCTTTTGAATCTGTTTTTCCCATATCCAGTTTTTCAGGTAATGCATCTCTGGAGTATGTCGATTATAAACTCGGCAAGCCCGAATTTGATGTGAAAGAATGTCAAATCAGAGGTATTACCTATGCCGCGCCTATGCGTGTGACCATTCGATTGATCATTAACGATAAAGAATCTAAAACAGGTGCTATTAAAGAAGTCCGTGAACAGGAAGTTTACATGGGCGAAATGCCATTAATGACTGATAACGGTACTTTTGTCATTAACGGTACAGAACGTGTGATTGTGTCTCAATTACATCGTTCACCTGGCGTATTTTTTGATAGTGACAAAGGTAAAACCCACAGTTCGGGTAAGTTACTCTATTCAGCCAGGATAATTCCTTACCGAGGTTCCTGGCTGGATTTTGAATTTGACCCGAAGGATCTGGTTTATGTGCGAATTGATCGACGTCGCAAATTACCGGCCACGGTGATCTTAAAATCATTAGGATTCACTGTAGAAGAAATTCTTGAGATGTTCTTTGAGCAGAATGATTTTACCGTAGTCAAAAATGAATACCGTATGAAGTTAATTCCTCAACGGTTACGTGGTGAAACCGCTGCATTTGATATTACAGATAGCAAAGGTAAGGTGATTGTTGAAGCGGGACGGCGTATTACTGTGCGCCATATTAAGGCGATTGAAGCCGCCAAATTAAAGCACCTGGTGATTCCTGAAGAATTTATGATAGGCCATATTCTGGCTAAAGATATCATCGATAAAGATAGTGGTGAAGTATTATTCGAAGCGAATACTGAATTTACCGAAGAAGTACTCGCCGAGTTGAATGAAAAGGGCATCAAGGCATTTACTACGCTTTATGTAAATGATCTGGATAGAGGAGCCTTTATTTCAGATACCTTGAGAATAGATGCAACCCGTACTCGACTGGACGCTCTGGTTGAAATCTATCGTATGATGCGCCCTGGTGAGCCACCAACAGAAGATGCGGCCAAAGCCTTATTTGAAAACCTGTTCTTTAATGAAGACCGTTACGATCTTTCTCGTGTGGGACGCATGAAATTTAACCGTCGTTTAGGTCTGGACGATGATGAAGGCAAAAGTATCCTGGATCCTGAAGATATTGTTGAGGTAATGAAAACCCTTATCGGTATTCGAAATGGCCATGGTACCGTTGATGATATTGATCACCTGGGTAACCGACGAATTCGTTCTGTAGGTGAAATGGCTGAAAACCAGTTCCGCGTAGGTCTGGTCAGGGTAGAACGTGCGGTAAAAGAACGTTTGAGTCATGCCGAAGCGGATAATTTAATGCCGCAGGATTTGATTAATGCCAAACCTGTTTCAGCGGCAGTAAAAGAATTTTTTGGTTCCAGTCAGTTGTCACAGTTTATGGATCAGAACAATCCATTGTCTGAAATTACCCATAAACGTAGAATTTCAGCCTTAGGCCCCGGTGGTTTAACCCGTGAACGTGCCGGCTTTGAAGTGCGAGACGTACACCCTACTCATTATGGTCGTTTATGTCCTATTGAAACACCTGAAGGGCCTAACATTGGTTTGATTAACTCACTGGCAGTGTTTTCCAGAACCAATCATTACGGATTCCTGGAAACACCTTACCGAAAAGTCGTTAAGAGCAAAGTAACCAATGATATTGAATATCTGTCAGCCATTGAAGAAACCGGTGTGGTTATCGCACAGGCGAATGCGGCTCTGGATAAAAATGGTAAATTAATCGATCATCTGGTGTCATCCAGAAAATCTGGTGAATTTGTTATGGTTACCCCGGATCAGGTGGATTATATGGATGTTTCCGCCCAGCAGATCGTCTCGGTTGCCGCGGCGTTAATTCCATTTCTGGAACACGATGATGCTAACCGCGCCCTGATGGGTTCAAACATGCAACGTCAGGCGGTTCCGGTATTGCGTGCTGAGAAGCCCCTGGTCGGTACAGGCATGGAAAGAATTGTTGCTGTTGATTCTGGTGTGACTGTTATTGCCAAACGAGGCGGTGTAGTTGATTTTGTTGATGCCGCGCGAATTGTAGTCCGTGCCAATGATGGCGAAGTGGCCGACGGTGAATCTGGTGTGGATATCTATAACCTGACCAAATATACCCGCTCTAATCAGAATACCTGTATTAATCAGAAATCCATTGTCAGACTGGGTGATGAAGTCGCTCGAGGTGATGTACTGGCCGATGGACCATCAACGGATCTGGGTGAACTGGCGTTAGGTCAGAACATGAAAATTGCTTTCATGCCCTGGAACGGTTACAACTTTGAGGATTCAATCCTTATTTCTGAGCGTGTGGTAAAAGAAGACCGATTTACCAGCATTCATATTCAGGAATTAACCTGTATTGCCCGTGATACTAAGCTGGGGCCTGAAGAAATCACCTCCGATATTCCTAATGTGGGTGAAAGTGCCCTCTCCAAGCTGGATGAATCTGGAATTGTTTATATTGGTGCTGAAGTAAAGCCTGGTGATATTCTGGTGGGTAAAGTGACACCCAAAGGTGAAACGCAGCTTACGCCTGAAGAAAAACTGCTACGTGCTATTTTCGGAGAAAAAGCCTCTGATGTTAAAGATACATCGCAACGTGTGCCCACCAGTACTTTTGGCACAGTGATTGATGTTCGTGTTTTCACTCGTGATGGTATTGAAAAAGATGCCAGAGCTCTGGAAATCGAAGCGACTGAAGTGGCTCGTGCGAAAAAAGATTTAAAAGATGAATTCCGAATTGTAGAAGAGAATGTGCTGGGAAGAGCGCATCGATTATTACTGAACTGTATTGCTGATAAAGGGCCGAACGGATTGAAAAAGGGTTCAAAAATCACTCAGGAATACCTGGATTCATTGGAAACTGCTGAAGATTGCATGAAGATTCAGATGCGAAATGAAGATGTTCAGCAAAAGCTGGAATCTCTGGCTAGTTATCTTGATTCACAACACGAAGTTTATGACCAACGTTTTGAAGAGCAGAAAAGAAAAATCACCCAGGGTGATGATCTGGCTCCTGGTGTATTAAAAATTGTAAAAGTTTACATGGCAGTTAAACGAACCATACAGCCCGGTGATAAAATGGCAGGTCGTCATGGTAACAAAGGGGTTATTTCGACTATTGTACCCATTGAAGATATGCCTTATGCCGAGGATGGTGAGCCAGTGGATATCGTGTTGAACCCTCTGGGTGTACCTTCACGAATGAATATTGGTCAGATTCTGGAAACCCATCTGGGTTGGGCTGCCAAGGGTATTGGCCAGAAAATCGGTCAAATGCTGGATGAACAGAAGGCACGTAAAACCATTCAGAGTTACCTGAATAAGGTCTATAACCACGATGGTGGCAAAAAATATGATCTGAATCAGCTAACAGATGATGAGCTGTTCAATCTGGCAGAGAACCTACGGGGTGGTGTGCCTATGGCTACACCTGCATTTGATGGTTGTAAAGAAGAAGAAATGCAGGATATGCTGGAGCTGGCCGATCAGGACCGTAATGGCCAGATCTGGTTATATGATGGCAGAACCGGTGAGAAATTTGAGCGCCCGGTAACCGTAGGTTACATGTACATGCTGAAATTGAATCACCTGGTTGATGATAAGATGCATGCACGTTCCACGGGTTCATACTCGCTGGTAACACAACAGCCGCTGGGTGGTAAAGCCCAGTTTGGTGGGCAGCGATTCGGTGAAATGGAAGTCTGGGCACTGGAAGCTTATGGTGCTGCTTATACGTTACAGGAAATGCTGACCATCAAATCAGATGATGTAAACGGTCGTACCCGTATGTACAAAAATATTGTTGATGGCGATTACCGAATGGAGCCAGGCATGCCTGAATCTTTCAATGTACTCGTTAAAGAAATTCGATCTCTCGGTATAAATATCGAACTCGATAACGAATGATCGCTGGGCTGATACTGTTGTGAATTGACAATGATTCATGACAGTGCTCAGCAAACTGTTTAAACCCCAGATGGGAGCCATAGCTAGTGAAAGACTTACTGAATTTCATTAAACAACAAGGTAAAAACGAAGAATTTGATTCCATTCGAATTGAATTAGCCTCACCTAACCTGATCCGTTCATGGTCATTCGGTGAAGTAAAAAAGCCTGAAACTATTAATTATCGTACCTTTAAACCTGAACGTGATGGTTTATTCTGTGCCCGTATTTTTGGACCTGTCAAAGACTATGAATGTCTTTGTGGAAAATATAAGCGCCTGAAGCATCGTGGTGTGATCTGTGAGAAATGTGGCGTTGAAGTTGCATTGACCAAAGTGCGTCGTGAGCGTATGGGGCACATAGAATTAGCCAGCCCGGTTGCCCATATCTGGTTCCTTAAATCATTACCTTCACGTATTGGTTTATTACTGGATATGACTTTACGTGATATTGAACGTATTCTCTATTTTGAAGCGTATGTGGTTATCGAACCCGGTATGACTGCGCTGGAAAAAGGGCAGATGTTAACCGAAGAAGCCTATCTGGATTCTCTGGAAGAATACGGCGATGACTTTACCGCAAAAATGGGTGCTGAAGCCATTCGTTCCTTGTTGATTGACGTCGATCTTGAAGAGGAAGCCACCAAATTACGTGAAGAAATTCCTGAAACAAATTCAGAAACCAAATTAAAGAAAATTACCAAGCGCTTAAAATTACTGGAAGCCTTTATAGGTTCAGGTAACAAACCCGAGTGGATGATTCTGGAAGTATTGCCAGTATTACCCCCTGATTTGCGTCCGCTGGTACCTTTGGAAGGGGGCCGATTTGCCACTTCTGATCTGAATGATCTCTATCGCCGCGTGATTAATCGTAACAATCGTTTAAAGCGATTACTGGATTTGAACGCACCTGATATTATCGTCAGAAATGAAAAACGTATGTTGCAGGAGGCAGTAGATGCTCTGTTAGATAATGGTCGCCGTGGTCGAGCCATAACGGGCTCAAACCGTCGTCCATTAAAATCCCTTGCTGATATGATTAAAGGCAAACAGGGTCGTTTCCGACAGAATCTGTTGGGTAAACGAGTCGATTACTCTGGTCGTTCGGTGATTGTAGTTGGGCCAACATTACGATTGCATCAATGTGGTTTGCCAAAGAAAATGGCACTGGAATTATTCAAGCCTTTTATTTTTGGTAAACTGGAATTACGAGGTCTGGCAACAACGATTAAAGCTGCGAAGAAAATGGTTGAACGTGAAGAGGCTGTGGTCTGGGATATCCTGGATGATGTCATCCGTGAACATCCCATCATGTTAAACCGAGCACCAACTTTACATAGATTAGGTATTCAGGCATTTGAGCCAGTGCTTATCGAAGGTAAAGCGATCCAGTTACATCCTCTGGTGTGTACTGCATTTAATGCGGATTTTGATGGTGATCAGATGGCCGTCCACGTGCCGTTGACATTGGAGGCTCAACTTGAAGCCCGCGCCCTGATGATGTCCACCAATAATATTTTAGCACCGGCCAGTGGTGAACCCATTATTGTGCCAACCCAGGATGTGGTACTGGGTCTTTATTATATGACTCGAGAGACCATCAATGGGAAAGGGGAAGGGATGGTATTTTCCAACCCTGAAGAAGCTATGCGTGCCTACCGAAATGGTGATGCGGAATTGCATGCCAAAGTAAAGGTCCGTTTAACTGAATCCGTCAGGCAGGAAGATGGTAGTGATGAAAGCCGTTCCTTTGTGGTTGACACTACCGTTGGGCGTGCTTTGTTACATGATATTCTACCCAAAGGTTTACCCTTTTCTACCATCAACAAAATTATGACCAAGAAAACGGTA
>DRNA01000164.1 GCA_011322365.1 Aeromonadales bacterium
AGATTCCTCTGGAATGCACCTGCAGCCTTTTAAAAAACCGGCTACCGGCTCGATAGAAAGTAGAGCAGTATTTTCCCACTTTTTTTTTACAATTTCTATAGGCAGCTCTATTTATTGCAGCTATACCCGTTCTACCTGATCAGGGATTATTCATCATTTTCTTTATTACTCACTTTCCAGTGTAATGGCCGATACCAGGCCTGTTGAGCAATGACTTTAGCATCTGAAAGAATAAGATCACCGTGTGCAAGAATGATTTTATCAAAATCGAATTTGAGAATTCTGTTCAATGATCGTTGTGCAGCCCGTTTATTTTTCCAGCCCATTTGATACTCGGGAGCGGGTTTTGGATGATTCCACATATGAAAAACAATTTTCCACCAGAATTTAAGCACCCGATTACTGTCGGGAGTCTCATCAGTAATATTTTCTATTAAATCTACCAGAAGCAGGGTTCGGGATGGTTTATGAAAGAAAACCACTTCCGTCATTATTCGGCTACCGTGTACTAATACCTGAGCAAAGTCTTCAGCTAAGCGAGGATCAGGCTTATCCCCTAAAAACCAGTCAAATTCCAGTTCAGGCAGTTTCTGTTCCACACCCGGACAAATTAATATTTCGGCCTCAGGAAAGGCTTGCTGCGCTGAGAGGATGTGTAAATAATGGAATGTTCCCGGTGCTACAATAAATTCTACCGTGCCCAGGCACTTAATCTCTTCTTTCAGCCTGGCGGTAATTTTACAGGGCGAATGAAGAAACAGTTTGCCATTTAACAAGCGAATAATCACCATGCGAGCATGAAGATCACACCCTGCATACCGAACCGGATAGTCTTTAATCCAGATAGCATTTTCTATAAATGTGTGTAATGGCATAGCCGAACCGTTCCTTTAATTGAGTGCCGACAGATTTTTTCCAGAGCTAATCAGAGCATTGACGCCAACCTGTGCTATTTTTATCACCAAAACGAAACGGTTACCAAGTTTTTTTGAAAATCCGAACAGATTTCTCTGTCGATAATTTAACATTCCCTCATCGACTACAGGCCAACAGGGAAGGGATTCCCGTTTAACAATTTCATTTTCCTAAAGCACAATTGTTGCTGTCATTTTTATGGGTTTGTTTTATAGTAGGAATTTAATTGACTTCTTCTTCAGATAAATTGGCATCATCTGGATAAATCAGGCTATGAGGCTACCCATGCATTCAAAGACTTTGCGTATTTTCTTGCTGATAGTATTAACCACCTTCTGGTTGGCCGGTTGTGATAAGGATGATTCTCGCTGGGCTCTGGGAACACTGGAAAGGGATCGCATCATCCTGAAAACTACGGCCAGTGAAATTATTGTTTCTGAACCCGTTGCAGAAGGCCAACAGGTAAAACAGGGAACCCTGATAGTGCAGCTCGATGATCGCCGTCAGAGAGCTAAAGTTGCCCGAGCTGAAGCGGAACTGGCAAAAGCGAAAGCACTTTTTGAAAAATTACGTCATGGTGCACGTATTGAAGATATTGATGTGGCGCGTTCCCGTGTTGATGGAGCACAGGCGGTGCTTACTGCTGCAGAAAAAGATTATCGTCGGACCAGACAGTTATTGCAAAAAGGTCTGATTTCTCAGGGTGTCCTTGATAAAGCACTGGCTACTCGTGATAGTGCTGCAGCTAATTTAAAGGCGACTAAGGAGCAACTTCAAATCCTCACCAAAGGGACACGCAAGGAAGATATTGACCAGGCCGAGGCCAATGTAAACGCTGCACAGGCTCAACTGGATCTGGAATTGTACGTTTTGTCAGAATTAAGTATCAAGGCAACCCGTGATGGTTATCTTGATAGCCTCCCCTGGAATAAAGGCGAAAGAGTCACCGCTGGTTCTAACGTTGCCATTTTGCTTGCAGATGCCAGTCCTTATGCACGCGTGTATGTACCAGAACCCTTTCGCGTAAAATTAAAGCTAGGTGATAAACTCAAAGTAAAGGTTGACGGACTGGATAAAACCTTTGATGGTCGCCTTCGCTGGATTTCATCTTCTCCTTCTTTTACACCCTATTTTGCCTTAAATGAAGCGGATCGTTCACGTCTTGTTTATGTAGCCGAAGTAGAAATTTCGGCGGGTGAGGCGTTACCCACGGGCATTCCAGCCCAGGTACTTTTACCTTAACCAGTAGAATTTGTAATTATTGCAGAGAAATTATCGATGCCAAGCACTTATGATTTAGCCATAGATACCAAAGGTTTGACCAAACAATTTGGTGATCTGGTTGCGGTGAATCATTTAGACCTTGCCATCAGAAAATCATCAATTTTTGGTTTTCTGGGGCCAAATGGTTCGGGAAAATCCACTACTATCAGAATGCTTTGTGGCTTATTAACACCGACTTCCGGCAGTATAGAAGTCATGGGCTATGATATTCCCCGTCAGGCAGAAGCCCTGAAAAAAGAAGTGGGTTACATGACGCAGAATTTCTCTTTATATGGCGACCTCACCGTTACTGAAAATCTGGATTTTATGGGGCAGATTTTTGGTATTGAGCGACGACAGCTGAAACAGAGAATCAACGAGTTATTAGCTATCTATTCACTTGAGCCTAATAAAAAGCAGATGGCAGCCAGCATGAGCGGAGGACAAAGGCAACGCCTTGCATTAGCTGCCAGCGTCTTACACAAACCCGCTTTATTATTTCTTGATGAACCCACCTCCGCAGTTGACCCGGAAAACCGTCGGGATTTCTGGGAAAAACTATTTGATTTAAGTGAACAGGGTACAACTATTTTAGTATCAACTCATTATATGGACGAAGCCGAACGCTGCCATAATCTGGCAATTATGGATCGGGGCACCATTAAAGCTAACGGTACACCTCAACATCTGATGCAAAACCTCGGCGCAACCGTAGTCGAAGTAAAAGGCTCTCATTTAAGGACATTAAAAAAAGAAATTCTTACCCTCCCAACTATTCATTCGGTAGCCCAACAGGGCATTCGATTACGAGTTTTGGTTGACGATAAAATTGACGATCCTGTCAACTATCTGAAACAGAAAATTCAACAGAAGGATACACAATTCCAAATTACCCACCCCAGTCTGGAAGATGTGTTTGTAATTGTTACCGGAGGCCTTTCTGTACCCGGAAAAGGGAGCCAAACCAAATGAAATCATTACGTCGTATTTATGCCATTTTTTCAAAAGAATTAAAACAACTTCGGCGTGATCGAGTCACTTTTGCCATGATCGTGATGATACCTTTAATCCAGTTATTATTGTTCGGTTATGCCATCAACACTGATGTTCGAAACATACCCATCGGTGTAGTAGATTTAAGTGGTAGTAGTGCTACCCGGTTAATTACCGAAGTGGTAAAGGTTACTCAGGTAGTTAATGTGGTGGCTCATTATGATACGCCCAAAGAAGCCGAAGCCGCTATTGTCAGAGGGGATATTCGAGCTGCATTAATTTTCCCTGAAGATTTAACTCAGCGTATTACACAGGGTGATGTGGTTGGCCAGATCGTGGTTGACGGTTCCGATGCGGTAGTCAGTGGTGCCTTGTTACAACTACGAAATATGCCTCTTGATGAAATTATTATTGAACCGGGGTTAAACCGTGCACAAAATAAACCTACTTTTGAAGTGGCTTTATTTTTTAATCCTGAAAGACGTTCTGCTGTTAATATTGTACCGGGTCTTGTGGGCATCATTCTAACCATGACCATGATTTTATTCACTTCTGCCGCAATTGTAAGAGAAAGAGAACGCGGTAATCTGGAACTTTTAATCACTACGCCCATTCATTCCATTGAACTGATGATCGGTAAAATTATTCCATATATTGCAGTGGGATTAATTCAGGTATTTATTATTTTAGGGCTGGGACATATTGTATTTCATGTGCCGATTAATGGTACTTTATTAAATATTTTTCTTGTTTCAATTATTTTCATTGCTGCCAGTTTAACCCTGGGATTATTTATTTCAACTATTGCTAAAACACAATTGCAGGCAATGCAAATGACTATTTTTATTTTGTTACCCTCAATTTTACTTAGCGGCTTTATGTTTCCCTACGAAGCCATGCCTCAGTTGGCTCAACATATATCCGAAGTTCTGCCAGCAACCCACTTTATGCGCATGATAAGAGCGGTAGTTTTAAAAGGCGCAGAAACATCTTCGTTGAATTATGATACTTTGTGGTTACTGATTTTTACTGTTTCAGGTTTAATAGTTTCATCACTGAGATTTAATAAACGGCTTGATTAATTAAGTCTATTATAAATTCAGTTACAGCCCTTTTAACATTTTTCTGACTTTGGCCACATGGCGACGGCTAACTTCCAGTTCCTGATCTATTTCTTTGACAAAAACATGATGTGTTCGTTTTGGCGATCGACGAAGTTCGGTTATTTTATCTCGAGCTACCAGTGAGTTTCTATGAGTACGGATAAACGTCTTTTCAAATTCTTTTTCTAAAGACTTCAATGGCTCTTCTGTTAATGCCTCACCTTCATTATATCGTATCACCACATATTTCTGTTCCGCTTTAAAATAATAGATATCCTCTAATGCAATACGTTTTAACGCACCCCGGATAGTGATTGAAATATAATCACGCACGTCATTTTGTTTATCACTGGATAGAGCATTTCCATCTTCCTGAAGCTGTAACTGGGTGAGTTTACTCACTCGTAAAATAGTATTGATAAGTTCTTTTTCATTGACCGGTTTTAACAGATAGGCCTGTCCTCCAGATTGAAAGGCATCAAGCGCATGTTGGTCATATGCCGTTGTAAAAATAATTGCCGGGGGATGGTCTCTTTGCTGCAATTGTGCTGCTGTTTCGATACCGTCGATACCCGGCATTTCAATATCCAGTAAAACAATATCCGGTTGATATTGAGTAATTTTTTCAAGTGCCATCAAACCATTTTCGGCTTCAGCCACAACATTACAATCAGTAATTTTCTGCAACAGTTTAATCAATCGTGCACGAGCCAGAGGTTCATCATCAACAACAATTATCTTCATGTGCTTCTATGCTCCGGGATCCATAAGGTCAGGCGAAATATTTTTTCAGTTTCTTCAACCTGGATCTTTGCCTGTTGCTGATAAAGTAATTTAAGGCGTTGCTCAACATTATTCAAACCAATTCCATGTCCCTGCCGCCTTTTATTATCTTCTGGTGGCATTGGATTTGAAATGTTTATCTCAACACCCGTTATTTTGACACCTGCTTTAGAAGTTTTTTGTTTTAACTGTGCTGAAAATTCTAAAACACCGCCCTCAGCTAATCGAGAAATACCATGCAGAACACTATTTTCTATTAACGGTTGCAAAATAAGCCCGGGAATTAAAAATGTCTCTGGCACGTCCTCAATAGAAAAGTCCAGTTTTAAACGGTTTCCTAAACGAAGTTGTTCAAGTTCCAGATAGCGTTGACATAATTTAATTTCCTGTTCCCAATTCACCATCACCCGCATATCTTTGAGTGTTGCCCGCATTAGTGTGGCCAGATTTTCAATGGCCTTTTCTGCCTGATCCGGTGAGATCTGTACCAGAGCAGCAATACTATTTAAGGTGTTAAAAAGAAAATGTGGGTGAATACGAGCATGTAATGCCTCCATTCTGGCATTGGTTTCTGCCGCCAGGCGAATACGATATTGCTGCTGAAGATAAAAATAACGTAATAAAATACCGCCCAGAATACTGGCAATAGCCAGATTTCGCATCACAATTAACCACTGTTGATGATTCATCGCGCCGAAACGCAAAATATCCGCATTCTGGTAAACAAACCAGATGCCGATAACACTACAAAGCACTGTGGAAAGCATAATGAAAAAATAGGAAATCAATCCAATTAACCAGACCGGATACTTCTCCATTCGTGTACGAAAAGTACAAATTAACGCGCTACTCATCAACACAATCCACTGAGTTAACATGGAAATCAGCCCCAGTAATTGCCAGCTGGGGGTGGCACTTAATACCAGAGAAAAAACAATAGCCAGTAATTCAGCAGTTAGAATTAATAAAAACAGCGATTGTAACTGACAAAAATCAGGTAAAAAGAATCTGGACTGTTGCTGTTCCTGATGCGAACTCAAAATCACCTCAATTGTTATTTTCGGCCATAATTAAAGACAAAAGTTATTTTATCCGGCTAAAGTGAAATATGGCGAAAAAGCATATATTTCATCGTTCAGGTACGGTTTTGTTGCAGAAACATCAACAAAATAATATTCGATAGTTAAAAGGTAGCAAATTTTTGTGTGATAGCAACACAAACCTGTCGTTATTTCTACTACACTTGAATCATTCACACTCTGAAAAGCCATTTAAATTCTGTGAGTTTGCAACTAAAACCGCTAAATCTGGATATTAATGATATTGACCGGAAAAACCTCTCCGAGATCCGTCGTCGCTTCCTGGCTATCAATAAACACCGAATTTCAAGGATCCGGGACGATTCCGGGCGTACATTACAACGCATTATTGATGCGCTGCCCATGTTGCTCCATGTCAATCATCCCACTTTACCGGGTTATCAAACTCAAAAAACACCCTGTGCCATCTCAGATTTTTCACCCACAAAAATTCAGATAACCGCTGCCAAACGTATTTCAAAAAGTTTCAGTTATGAAAAAA
>DRNA01000165.1 GCA_011322365.1 Aeromonadales bacterium
AAAAGCCGGGGGCAGGTAGCGGAAGTGTTGATGCTGCATAGCCTTAGTCCGGCTTCGCTGACTAATCATCTTGATTTATACATGACCCTTATGTTTGCAAAGTCTCCACTTAAACGCAAAATTCGCGAGATGATTGCCGTGGTGGTTTCAAAAGCCAACAATTGTGAATATTGTCAGGTGCATCATGCGGAAGCGTTAAATAATTTCTGGAAAGATGATGATCGTATTCGCCGCCTGCGGGAAGATTATCACCAGGCTGATCTGGATGAAAAAGAACTGGTTTTAGCCGATCACGCATGGCACATGACCAGAGATCCCTCCTATGCTACCCAACAGGTGATTGATACCATCAAAAAAGCCGGTTGGAGTGATCGTGCCATACTGGACGCCACCATGATTATCAGTTACTTTAACTTTGTTAACCGCATGGTTCTCGGACTGGGGGCTAATCTGGAATCTCATCAGGGGAAAGGCTTTGAATATGACTAAAATAATTAAATGCTCCATTTTGTGGGTAATGTTGGTAACACTTTCACTTTCGGCTCAACAACTTCACGCAAAAACGGCTCAAAGCACGCCACAATGCACCCTGATCACAAAAATAACGGGGTACACTCCGGTAGTAAATTCAAAAAAGTTGAAAACCTTTACCTGGTTAGCGATCAATTCCAAAGGTAAAATTATGGGAACAGGTAGTCACTACGATGCCAAAAAGTTGCCGGAATTTAAACGCTGTCAGCAAAAAAACGCCCATAATCAGGTGATGTTACCCGGCCTTACCGATGCCCACGGTCATGTATTAGGACTGGCAAAGGAAATATCCCAGGTCAATTTAAGAGGGATTGAATCAGAGCAACAAACAGTAGCAACGGTAGCAAAATTTGCTAAAGAAAACCCTCAATTAAACTGGATCCAGGGCCGGGGCTGGAATCAGGTGTTATGGAAAGAAAAGGTTTTCCCTACAAAGAAAAGCCTTGATGCTATGTTAAAGAATATTCCGGTTGTGTTAAGACGAGTAGACGGCCACGCTATCTGGGTTAATTCCAAAGTATTGGATATTGCCAAAATTGATCGGAATACCAGAAGCCCCAAAGGGGGGGAAATTGTCAAAGATAAAAACGGCGAACCTACTGGTGTTTTAATTGATAATGCCATGGCACTGGTGAATCAACACATCCCCAAACCCACAGCTGAACAAAATCAATATGCATTAAATAAGGCCTTCAGATTACTACTCTCTCTTGGCATAACCGGCGTTCATGATGCAGGCGTGAGTGAATGGATGTATGATTTTTATAAATCCAGAGCCAGCAGCCACACTTTGCCTGTAAGAATTTACGGTATGCTATCCGGCGATGAAAAAAAATTAAATCAATGGCTGGAAGATGGTATCTATAAAGATGCTGATGACTACCTCTCCATCCGCAGTGTGAAACTTTATGCCGATGGTGCCCTCGGCTCTCGTGGTGCTGCGTTACTCAAACCCTATAGTGATGACCCGCATAATCGCGGTCTCATTCTGACACAGCCCGATGAACTTTTCCGGCTGACAAAAACTATTATCAGCCATGGTTTTCAGGTGAATGTGCATGCCATTGGCGATAGAGGAAATCGACTGGTACTGGATACTTATGAGAAAGTGTTTAATCTTATTGGTGGACAAAATTTAAGAAATCGTATCGAGCATTCACAAATTGTCGATCTGAACGATATCCCCCGATTTAAACAACTCAATGTTATTGCTTCGATGCAACCCACCCATGCCACCAGCGATATGAATATGGCCGCTGACAGGCTCGGTAAAAAACGCTTAAAAGGTGCTTACGCCTGGCGTAAATTTCTCGATCAGGGCACCATTGTAGCCTCCGGTTCTGATTTTCCGGTTGAATATGCCAATGCCTTTTATGGCTTATTTTCCGCTATTACCCGTCAGGATCATCATAACCAACCCAAAAATGGTTGGTTACCTGATGAAAAAATGACCCCCACAGAAGCCCTGAGAAGTTTTACCCTGGATGCTGCCTATGCAGCCTTTCAGGAGCAGGATCTTGGCTCACTGGAGATAGGTAAATGGGCCGATTTTATTTTAATTGATAAAGATATTATCAGTGGAGAAGCAGATGCTATCTGGAAAACTCAGGTACTGGAAACCTGGATAGCCGGAAAAAAGGTTTATCAAAAGTAAATGGTAATATTTACCTTGTCGCATCGGCAAACTTTAATATAGTATGGATAGGCTCCTTTATTTTCCTGGGAAGGGGTGTGTGTTTTTCACTGAATTTTTAATAAAAATAAAGGACTAAAAGATTATGAAATTAAAAATTGTATCCATTCTGATATGCCTGAATTGTTACTCTCTGTTTGCTGAAGAAAAGTTACACACTATCGGCGTTTCTACAGGTTTTGGTAGTTCTCAAGATACTTTTAAAGATTCTGCAGGTCAGGAACTACTGGTAGATGATGTCTCTGGAACAACAGAATTTACCTATAATTATAAATTTTCTGAAAACTGGGTTGTTGATATTAATTATCTGACAGCTAACTCTACTCGGGCTTCATTTATTTTCGATTTATTCCTCGACAATAAATTTTCCATGAATGAAGTGAGTCTGGGTGTAAAAGGCATTTTACCTCTCTCTGAACATAATGATTTTTTTGTCCGACTAGATGCCAGTTCCTATAACTATAAAATAAAAAATGATACAACCCGACTAATCGATAAAAATGGCGTTGGAGCTGTAGCTGGCCTGGGTTGGCAATATCACTTTGATAATGGATTACAATTTAATGTAGCCTACAATTATCACAATTTAGGAAATGTTAATTTCGTCTTCGGTTCTCTTGGCGTAGCTTATCGGTTTTAACATTAACACCATAGAGGAAACTTATGGACAAAGTATTAACCCAACACTATCCAGAAAAGTGCGGCTGCCAGCAGTAACCGATAAATAACAAAGGGAACCAGGCCAATTCTATCCAGTAATTTGAGAAAAAAGTGAATAGTCAGATAGGCGCTGGTAGCAGAGACAGCAATACCAATAAAAATATAACCCCAGGCAACAGGTAAAGAGCCGGAAATTAAATCCAGCATTTTCAAACCACCCGCCAACACAATAACCGGAATGGAAAGTAAAAAGGAGAATCGTGCTGCGCCTTCACGGGTCAGACCCATTAATAATCCTGCTGTTATGGTTATTCCTGAGCGAGATGTACCTGGTATTAATGCTATCGCCTGAGCTATACCGACTACCACAATATCTCTAATAGTAAGCTGATGTTCATTTCGCTGATTTTTGTTGGCAAAACTATCTGCAAACCACATCAATAAACCAAATACTAAAGTTGTTATTGCAATCACCAGGGTTGTACGCAGGTTTTGTTCAATAAAACCTTTAAACAATAAGCCGATAATACCTACCGGAACTGTTCCCCACAAAACCGCCCAGGCCAGCCTGGCATCATTTGAGGGCTGGTGTTTAACAACATGCTGAAACCAGGCACTACTCATGTCCATCAGTTCTCCTCGGAAATACAGCACCACAGCCAGTAAAGTCCCTACATGTACCGAGACATCAAAAGCAAGGCCCTGATCCGACCATCCCAAAATTTCTGAAGGTAGAATTAAATGCGCCGAACTGGAGATCGGTAGAAATTCTGTCAATCCCTGAATTAACGCCAGAATAAGAGCATGAAGTAGTGTCATATGAAATTATTTTCCTGAATAATATTGAGCATTATTATAAAAGCTCAAGCATGCGTTTCATGATCAATTAGATCCGTGTCATCCCGACCTTGTGGAGGGATCTTGAAGCTTTAAGATCCCTCCACAAGGTCGGGATGACAATTTATTCGTTAAATATAGTCTATGGATTAATTATAATCTCGATCGTCTATCGCCCTTGATAAAACCCAGCAAGTTTACACTGTCAAGGTTTTTAGTAAAGGCGATCACCTTAAATAGTTCACCCATTTCGGTGGGTAGAATGAGTAGCTTTATCTGTTGTGAATGACGGGCAATTTTTTCATCATCAATTCCCCCAAGTAATTCCATGCGCTCAAGAATACCGCAGTTGGTTAAAAATGTACCCTGATCCGTATATCCCGCTACCTGAAGCCCTTGCTGGAATACGGTTTCCGCAAGAGCAGTAAAATCCACATGTGCGGTGATATCCTGCAATCCCAACAAAACCAGCGGATCACTGTGGGAAAAATGACGATAATGACACATTAATGTCCCGGGCCGTTGGGGATGGTAATACTCTTTTTCAGGGAAGCCGTAATCCACCAGCAGTATCATGCCTTTTTGTAAATTATCAGACAACGCCTCCAGCCAGGGGGATTGAAGCTGATTGACTTCTGATTCATACCCCTCGGGTAAACTATAACCCAGGCGTTGTTCCAGTTTCTCACCCCATTGTTGTAATTTCTGATCAAGCTTTTGATTTATCTGCCATTGCCATTGACCTTCATTTAAAACAATATCTTTGCTTTTAAACTGTCCCTGTTCTTTTTTGAATACGGTCACCGGCATGGCATCCACCACCTCATTCGCCAGCATAACACCATTGAAACCGTGCTCGGGTAGAGTTGAAATCCATTTAACACGGGAACTCAATTGTGGCAGGAGTTGTTTGATGGTATTTTGTTGAGTTTGTTTTAAATCGGCTGAAACCTCCAGGATGTAATAGGTTTCAGGAAGACAATCCATCTGTTGCAAACGACTTAAAATGTCAACGGCCATAACACCCCTGCCGGCCCCAAACTCCAGAATATTGGCAGGCTGTTGTTTTTTACATTCTTCCAGTACCTGAGCAATTTGTGCCGCAAGCGCTTCTGAGAACAACGGAGATATTTCCGGTGCAGTAATAAAATCACCCGATTCTCCAATCTTTTCTGCTCCCGCCGAATAATACCCAAGGCCAGGAGCATATAAACAATTCTCCATAAAGAGACTAAAAGTAAGGGAATTATTATTTTTTGAGGCCAGGTCAAGAAGATGCTGGTTTAATTTCTCACTATGAGCGATCGCATCCAGGCCAGGCTCTGGCACTCGTCCCAATTGTTTCAATTGATTTTTAATTAACTTTTGATAAGTCATCACAGGTAAAGCAGCAGGTAATCATAGAGAATTGTCATCTTAGACGGAATATCGTATTCTGAGTAATTTATCCATTAAACTCAAGATAATTTTGATGCAATAATCTATGGGCATATGCCCATAATCATTCAAAATGAAGGCTCATCAGAAATGCTTAAGAAGTTAATTTTAATTTTCATAATAGCTACCTGCCTCTATTTGCTCATCAAAGGCTCTGATTTGCTTGAAACCAATATCAGTTTTCTGTGGAATATTCCATTGGGAAACATTCTTGCCTACCTGGCACTGTTAAGCAGCACAGTATTTACACTCTTAATCACCAGTAAAAAAACAAAACTATTTATTCTCGCAAAAATAGACCTTGTATTATCCATACTCTGGTTACCCGTCTCCATTCTGGCATCAGGAAATGTTAAAGTATCGTTTTCTTCTCAATCACCTCTGTCTTCTGACTACTGGTATAGTTATACCGCTATTATCGTTTTAATTAACCTTGGTATTATTTTATGGTACGGTATTTCTAAATTGATCCACTATATCAGGCAATCTTTGTCTCCTTTATGACATATTCAGCATCTCAAAAAGTGGCCATTATTACAGGCGCTTCCAAACGTATCGGTCGTGAAATAACCTCTCAATTGCATAAGCGTGGTTTTAATGTTGCCATTCATTATCATCATTCCAAAATTGAAGCTGAGACTCTGGCAACAAGCCTGAACAGCGTACGTACTCACTCAGCTATAACGGTAAGCGGAAATCTTTTGAACCTGGATATATTCCCACAATTAGTTGAAGCGGTAATTGATAACTGGGGACAGTTGGATCTATTAGTTAATAATGCCTCTTCTTTTTATCCTACGCCAGTTGAAGAAGCCACTATAAATTTAGAAACAACAAATTTAGAAACAACGCAACAGGCCTGGGACGATTTAATGGGTTCAAATTTAAAAGCGCCTTATTTTCTCTCATTAGCCTGCATCCCTTTTTTAAAGCTGACACAGGGTAAAATCATTAATATTGTTGATATTTATGGTCTACAGCCACTTATCCACCATAGTATTTATTCTATGGCCAAAGCCGGACTTATTATGATGACAAAAGCACTGGCCAAAGAGTTGGCACCTGATATTGAAGTTAATGCAGTTGCACCGGGTGCCATATTATGGCCTGAAGATAATGCCGAACTCTCCTCTGAAAAAAAGCAGAAAATTATCGATAACACAGCAATGAAAACACAGGGAAATGCTTCAGACATTGCCCAGGCAGTAACCTTTCTGGCCTGTGACGCACAATACATCAGCGGAAATATTATTAAAGTAGATGGTGGCCGGTTTTAAGATAACTCTTTAATTGCCAGCACATCACAATCAATTTCGTAGAGGATTTTTTCTGCAGTGTTACCTATTACGGAGCCTGAGACGCCCTTTCGCCCGACTGTACCCATAACCAGAATATCTGACTGAGAACTACTGATAACTTCAGGGATAATTTCAGCGGCATTTAACCCTTCCACAAGGTGTACGTTTTCTTCTGCAAGTTGATATTTATCTATATACTTTTTCATGGCTTTTTGATGAATGTCTTTCATCTCATCAAAATAACCTTTTTCATCAAATAAATGTTTAAATTGAACAGAATTAAATATTGG
Organism: Aeromonadales bacterium; assembly: GCA_011322365.1. Classification (GTDB taxonomy): domain Bacteria; phylum Pseudomonadota; class Gammaproteobacteria; order Enterobacterales; genus DRNA01. The sequence continues at coordinate 6,747 of DRNA01000165.1, forward strand.
CCAGGGAAATACATTCACTAATTGTGGGGTTGCTTTACAAAGATTTGCCAATGACAGGGTACATTCAATGATTTTTTCATTCAGCGAATGATGTTGCTCATCCGTGGCCTGTATTTTGATAGCTCCGAGAATACTTTTACTCTCAGGCCATTGACCATTTTTAACCAGAAATAATGAAACAGGAGATTCTCTTAATAAATGCCAGTCAGTAGGGGTAATGAGTAAAGTATTTAAGGAGGAATGGCAATGAGCCGTTTTTACGATTAAGTCATAATCTGATGATTCGATATGTTCAAGAAGTCCCTTATAAAAATTTTTATTCCAGATAACTCTGGTTTGAATATTAATCCCTGTTTTTTTAAAGGGAGCCGCCAGTTCCTCCAGCAAAGCCTTCTTTTCATCAAGGGAATTTTGTTTGATTTGTTCCAGTTTTTCGCCACCAAAAAAAGTGCTTAAATTCATTACTTCTGGATAAATACAACTAACTAAAGTAAGTTGTGATTGAAACAACTCAGCCAGTTTAATAGCTCTGGGTAGTGCGTGGTGATTTTTTTGTCGATAATCAACCACTACCATAATATTTTTTGCCTGAAACATAATATCTCCCTGTTTTTATATTATTTTTATAAACGACTGATGAAATATCTTTTCCTCAGTCGGTTTCAGTTTAATATAAATGGAAGGATTTAAAGATGACTTAAATCAATGATTGCTAATTTAATTTCAGGCATTGAATTCAGTTTCAGAAGACTAAATAAAAGTTCGGAAAAGATATCCACTATAAAGATTTTCTATCTCACACTAAAACCCTTGTCATTCCGAGCCACTAAACCTTTGTCATTCCGAGCCACTAAACCCTTGTCATTCCGAGAGAAGTCGAGGAATCTGATGCCAAGCCTCAAGATCCTTCAACTTCGCTACGCTACGTTCAGGATGACAAACTTTTTTTCTCGAAACTCGACACTAAATTCCTAGTCATTCCGAGCCACTAAACCCTTGTCATTCCGAGCGAAGTCGAGGAATCTGATGCCGAGCCTCAAGATCCTTCAACTACGCTACGCTACGTTCAGGATGACAAACTTTTTTTCTCGAAACTCGACACTAAATTCCTTGTCATTCCGAAAACTTTCCGACGGTCGGAAGGATTGTTTTTAGTGCTGAAGTGGAGGTTTTTCAAAGGCCAGGTAAAAGATTGCTCCACTACGGCACTCAAAG
>DRNA01000166.1 GCA_011322365.1 Aeromonadales bacterium
CCGGTATTTCTTAAAGGAACGACTCGACATCGGCCAATAAAGGCAGCTGCTTCAAATGCTTCTGTATAAATAACACCATGATAGGATGCATCGGGTTCATTTAATACGGAAAACCTGTCAGAATGCTTCTTCCAGTCAAACTGACCCGAATCAATAATCATTCCTCCAATGGATGTGCCATGCCCACCTATATATTTGGTCAATGAATGCACAATAATATCTGCTCCCAATTCAAAAGGTTTGCAGATAAAAGGTGTTGCCACAGTATTATCCACAATCAAGGGAATGCCTGCTGCATGGGCCAGTTGAGATAATCGGCAAATATCGACTATATTTCCCGATGGATTACCTATCGATTCACAAAAGATAGCTTTGGTTTTATTTGTTATGGCTTTTTCGAAACCCGTGAAATCATCATGGGAGAGCAACTTAACTTTAATGCCCCGCCTGGGAAAAGAATGGGCAAACAGATTATACGTTCCCCCATAGAGCTGACTGGTACTCAAAATATTATCACCCACTTCACACAGACACTCAATAGCATAAGTTATAGCCGCCATTCCCGAAGCCACAGCCAATCCTGCTATCCCACCCTCCATAGCTGATAATCTTTTTTCCAGCACATCGGTAGTAGGATTCATAATGCGAGTATAAATATTGCCGGGACTTTTCAGATCAAATAAGTCGGCACCATGTTGTGTGTTCTCAAAAGTATAAGACGTTGTCTGATAAATAGGGACTGCTGCCGCATAAGTGGTTTTATCGGCCTCGTAACCCTGATGCAGGGCCAATGTTTCAAGCTTCATATTTGTAACCTTTTTTATTTTTCATTTTTAATTCATCTTTTCCTGATAACCGCTCAATAATGCCGAGGCCAGTTGTTCATTATTCTAGCTGCTGTTTTTTTGACGAGAACTCCTTTCATGTTGAGGACTCCTTTCATGTTAAAGCCTCTTCAGAAATTTCCCGGATAATCAGGGTCAAAATTTAATCACAATGCCCCATTAAACATAATTAGCGGTATCGGCTGATTTAGCACGCCCATTCTTCTGTGTCTAAATCACTGCCCTTAACAGCTTTTCATTTCGCTGAAATTCAACCTGGGCAAAAGCCTGTTGTAAATCATTAACCAAATCCTGTTCATCTTCAATACCAACAGATAAGCGTATCAAGGTTTGTGAAATCCCAGCCGTTTGTCTGGCGGCTTCATCCATTGCGGCATGAGTCATTGTGGCTGGGTGACAGACTAAGGACTCGACACCTCCCAGAGATTCTGCCAGCGAAAATATGTTAAGGGATTCAACAAAAACAGCAACATCCTCTACATTTCCATCCAGCTCGAAACTGACAATACCCCCAAAGCCACTTTGTTGCCTCTTTGCTATTTCATGGCCGGGGTGGGACTTTAATCCAGGGTAATAAATCGTTGAAACCTGAGATGAAGACTGTAAAAAATCAACCAGTGTGTCAGTATTTTGTTGATGTTGTTTTATGCGTACAGGAAGCGTTCTTAAGCCCCTGAGAGTTAAAAATGAATCAAAAGGAGCTCCGGTAATGCCCAGACAGTTTGCCCACCAGGTAAGTTCATCGGCTAGTGTTTTATCCTTGCTGATAACGGCACCACCTACTACATCACTATGACCATTAATGTATTTAGTGGTTGAATGAATAACTATATCCGCATCCAGTGTGAGCGGTTTTTGAAACGCAGGCGAAAGAAACGTATTATCGACAACCACCAGACACTGTTGCTGTTTTGCTAATGTGGATATTTTTTCCACATCAACAATTCTAAGTAAGGGGTTGCTGGGTGTTTCTATCCATATGAGTGCTGGCTTTCTGGCAAAAGCTGCCTTTAATTGCTTTTCATCGTTCTGGTCGATAAATTCCAGTTCAAAGTGCCCTTTTGCCGCCAGGGTACTGAAAAGTCGATAGCTTCCTCCATAACAATCATGTGGCACAATAACCCGGTCACCTGGTTTAACTAATTGCAACGGTAAAGAAACTGCGGCCATTCCACTTGAAGTGATAGTCGCTCCAGCACCCTGTTCCAGCGTTGTTAAAGCCTGTTCAAGCGTTTGTCGGGTCGGGTTTCCTGAACGACAATAATCAAA
>DRNA01000167.1 GCA_011322365.1 Aeromonadales bacterium
GGCAAAAATTTTATGCCTCGGGTAGCTGCAAAGTTAGGGGTCGCTCAAATTTCGGATATTATTGAAGTGGTTGATGCCAATACTTTTAAGAGACCAATTTATGCCGGGAATGCCATTGCTACGGTAAAGAGCCCGGATAGCAAAAAAGTGATTACTGTTCGGGGGACAGCATTTGATGCAGCTGGTGAAGCAGGTAATGCTGAAATTGAAAACATTGATTGTGTTGCCAACTTTGATAAAACCACCTTTGTTGGGCAGGAATTAACTCAGTCAGAACGTCCTGAATTAACTGCAGCCAAAATTATTATTTCTGGTGGTCGCGGTATGCAAAATGGTGATAACTTTAAAATGCTGGATGAAATTGCTGATAAACTTGGTGCTGCTGTAGGTGCTTCAAGGGCAGCAGTTGATGCAGGTTTTGTTCCTAATGACTATCAGGTCGGACAAACGGGTAAAATTGTTGCCCCTGATTTGTATATTGCTGTGGGTATTTCAGGAGCGATACAACATCTTGCCGGTATGAAAGATTCGAAAGTAATTGTAGCAATCAATAAAGATGAAGAAGCGCCTATATTTCAGGTGGCCGACTATGGGCTGGTGATGGATCTATTTGAAGCGTTACCTCAATTGAGTGCTGCTTTAGATGGCTAAAAGGACTAGTGGCCAGAGTAGTTAAAAAACGGGCTCCGGCCCGTTTTTTTGTAACACTCTAAAAACATTAGGGTTTTCTAATATTCTCAAATAAAGGAAAATTGGTATATTCGATGTTTTCTACTTGCTTCAAAGGGGCTATTTATGGTGTTATATAAGGCACATCAATAAACTCACTTTCAGCTCATCTCTGAACAGTGACTTAATAATAATAATTGGAACTTCTTTAAAATGGCTTCTCGTGATCAATTTAACTCTCGTCTTGGTTTTATCCTGGCTTCTGCAGGGTCTGCGGTTGGTTTAGGTAATATCTGGAAATTTCCTTTTGAGACGGGTGCTGGAGGAGGGGCTGCCTTTGTTATCGTCTATCTGGCTTTTGCCTTTATTCTTTGCTTTCCGGTGATGGTGGCTGAGTTAGCCATCGGTCGCAAATCTCAGCGTAATCCGGTGGGTGCTTTCAAAGTGCTAGGTTATAAAAAATGGGCATTTATTGGTTATATGGGCGTTGCTGCCGGTTTTCTAATTCTTTCTTTTTATAATGTGGTGGCGGCCTGGGCTTTTGGTTATTTTGTGGACATGGTGCTGGGAAGATTTGATGTGGGGGCCCATTTTGGTGACTTTACCAAAGACTGGATCACTGTAGGCAGTTATGGCATTTTATTTATGGGTGCCACTGCCATGGTGATCAGTAGGGGTGTTTCCGGTGGGATTGAAAAAGCCGCCAAAATATTGATGCCGGCCTTACTTATCATGATTCTGGCTCTGGTGGCTTATGCGTTAACATTACCTCATGCTATGGAAGGTGTGAAATTCTATCTATCCCCAGATTTTAGTAAAATAACCTGGCAGGTGGTCTATAAAGCTCTGGGACAGGCCTTTTTCTCCTTATCTCTGGGAATGGGTGCTTTGATAACTTATGGTAGTTATGTTTCCAGAAAAACCAATATTGTCAGTGCTGCGGCTATTATTACCGTTACTGATGTCTCGATTGCCTTTTTAGCGGGGTTAATGATGTTTCCTTTCGTTGCCTTCCTGACTGAGGGTGATCTGGTTGCCATGCAAAACATTTCCGGCGGCCCCGGCTTTATTTTCCAGACACTGCCGGGAATTTTTCAGTCTTTTGGTGATACATTAGGCATAATTGTAGGTGCGGGATTCTTTTTGTTATTATCCTTTGCGGCATTCACTTCAACCATTTCTCTGCTGGAAGTGCCCACCTCCTACATGGTTGATGAAAGGAAAATCCCCCGTAAGAAAGCCACCTGGATAGTTGCGACCTTAATCTTTTTAATTGGTATTCCTTCCATGTTGTCGCAAGGTGCGGTGGATTGGTTAGGTAGTTTCGTGCAATTACCCGGTATGGACCATAAAATTGATTTCCTTACCTTAGTTGGACTTGTTGCCAATGATACCTTCCTACCATTAGGTGGTTTCCTGATTTCGGTATTTACTGCCTATATCTGGAGAAAACAGAATTTCAATGATGAAATTGCCGCTGGCGATGAAGCTATCAGAGGTTCTTTGTTGCAACGCTACGTGGATTTTGCTATCAGCTATATCTGTCCAGCCATTTTAGGCTTTATTTCCATTGTTACTATTTTTAATACCTATGTGGGTATTGATATTCTGGCGTGGTTTGAATGACAGGGAGAATCACTCTTTCATTCTCCTGGTTCAATCAGTAGCAAGCGGCGTGCTTGCTATAAAAACAATAAAAAATTTGCAGGATTACCATGACTGAAACTGAACATCAGCAGCACATAAAATCACCGAGTCTCATACAGGCATTAATTCCACTTCTGTTCCTCATTATTTTACTGGGGCTCTCAGTGAAGCTTTTCGGTAGTGATTCATCCTCTGGCGCTAATCAGATTGCGTTGTTATTAGCTGCCGGTGTCGCGGCATTAGTTGGAGTTAAAAATGGCTTTAGCTGGAAGCTGATAGAAGAAGGCATCGTCCGCGGTATTTCCATGTCATTGGGAGCCTTACTGATTTTACTGGCGGTAGGGGCGTTAATTGGCAGCTGGATTATTTCCGGAGTGGTGCCGACGATGATTTATTATGGATTACAGATCATGTCACCGCACTGGTTTTATCTGTCAACCTGTGCCATCTGTGCCATAGTTGCTATCAGTATCGGCAGTTCCTGGACAGTGGCAGGAACCATTGGGATCAGTATGATGACGGTGGCGGCGGGTATGGGTTTATCGCCTGAAATTACTGCCGGAGCTGTAATTTCAGGCGCTTATTTTGGTGATAAAATGTCGCCATTATCGGATACTACCAATCTAGCCCCTGCTGTCGCCGGTACCGATTTATTCAGTCATATTGGCCATATGGTATGGACTACATTGCCTTCGCTGATTATCGCAATGACAATATTTATGTTCCTCGGTTTTGGTTATGATTCATCGGCAAATAGCAATGATATTGCCCAGTTTTTGCAACAGATTGAAACCACGTTTTCACCCGGTTTAATTATGTTATTACCCGTGGCTCTGGTTTTTGGTATGGCGGCGATGCGGTTTCCAGCTTTTCCCACCATTATGATAGGTGCCATTGTTGGGGCAATATTTGCATTAATTTTTCAGCCGGAACAGGTAAAACATCTGGCTGGTCTGCAAGGTGGCATGGGATTATTAAAAGGCGTCTGGATCTCATTGTTTGATGGTTTTAAATCCGATACCGGGGTAGCGGCTCTGGATAAATTACTTTCTCGTGGAGGCATGAGTAGCATGTTGACCACCGTCTGGTTAATTATTACGGCTATGACCTTTGGTGCGGTTCTGGAAACGGTGGGCATACTAACAAAAATTGTCGATAGTTTATTAAAACTGGTGCATTCTACCGGTTCATTGATTGCGACAACTATTTTCACCTGTATTGGTATGAATATTATCGCCGCCGATCAATATATTGCCATTGTGCTACCAGGTAGAATGTACCGTGCAGAATTTGCTCGACGCAAACTCGATCCTAAGAACCTGTCCCGAACTCTGGAAGATTCAGCCACACTCACTTCCGCGCTGGTACCCTGGAATACCTGTGGTGCCTTTATGGCCGCTACGCTGGGGGTGGCTACATTAAGTTATGCACCCTATGCCTTTTTTAACTGGATAAATCCCATCGTGGCGATTATCTACGGGTTTTTAAATTTTAAAATTGTGCCTATAAAAGAAGAAAATGAATCTAAAGTTTTAGCTTAAACTTTTTTTGGAAACACTTAATTATTGAGGTGAAGCATGAAGAAATTTATTCTCTACACACTGGGCATCATCGTCTTCGTGCTGGGTGTTTTTCTCACCAATCTCATCTGGTTTAAACCCTTTAGTATTAATATGTTTTTCAATCGGGTATTTGTTGAATTTGCCCTGCAGAGTCCTGAGCTGATTTCATCATTAGGTTTACCCATTGACTGGTATAATGATGAACTGGATGATGCCTCAGATTCAAAAGATCTTAAGCTTTTTACCAAATTAGATGATGATTTAAAAACCTTACATGAATATGATTTTGATTCGTTAGGCTATCAACAAAAACTATCCTATGAAGTGATGGACAGTTTTTTGCAGTCCATGCGGGATGGTAAAAAATTTCGTCATTATAATTATCCGCTCAATCAACTATTTGGCGTGCAAAATGGCTTTCCTTCATTTATGGATAGCGCCCATCGTGTGAAAAGTAAAGGTGATGCTGAGGATTATATTGCTCGATTAAAAAAAGTAAAAACCAAATTCTCTCAGGTGCTTGATGGTTTGAAAATGCGGGAGAAAGAAAAAATCATTCCACCAACCTTTGTGGTTGAAAAAGTGCTAAAGGAAATGAATGCCTTTGTGGCAACGCCTGCAAAGGAAAATATCCTCTATCAATCTTTTGAAAAAAAGCTGGCTAAAACTGATGAGATATCAGATGAGGAAAAACAGCAATTAAAAAACAAGGTGGCCGATGCCATTGTAAAGGATGTCTATCCGGCCTATCAGATTTTTATTGATTATTTTAATGAATTAAAACCGAAAACAAATGATACTGCGGGTGTATGGAAATTTCCCGATGGTGAGGAATTTTATCGCTATCAGTTAAAGCGCATGACCACCTCGGATTATACACCACAACAAATTCATGATATCGGTTTGTCTGAGGTGGCACGAATACGCCAGCAGATGCTGGATATTTTACATCAGCAGGGGTATCAGGGTGACGATCTGGGCAGTATTATGCGGGGGTTAGGTGAAGAACAGCGATTTTTATACCCCGATACCGATGCGGGTCGGGAGCAGATCCTCAAAGATTATCAGGTCATTATTGATGAAGTCAATGCTGGTTTGGAAAGTGCGTTTTCTTTACGTCCCAAAACCGGTGTTGAAGTATTGCGCATCCCCAAATTTAAGGAAAAAACCTCTCCAGGTGCTTATTACAATGGACCAAAATTAGATGGAAGTACACCGGGAAGGTTTTATGCCAATCTCTATGATATTAAAGCGACACCCAAATATGGTATGCGTACGCTGGCTTATCATGAAGCCATTCCCGGTCACCATTTTCAGATTGCATTGAAACAGGAAATTGAAGGCTTGCCCATGTTTCGTAAATTAGTGCCTTTTACTGCCTACACAGAAGGCTGGGCATTATATGCAGAGCGTCTGGCCTGGGAGCTGGGCTTTGAAAAAGATCCCTTTGATAATTTAGGACGCTTACAGGCTGAACTTTTCAGGGCTGTCAGGCTGGTTGTGGATTCGGGTATACACTATAAACACTGGACCAGAGAGCAGGCAATTGATTATATGGAATCTACTACAGGTATTGCTCATTCGGATGTGGTAGCTGAAATTGAACGTTATATTGTTATGCCCGGTCAGGCCTGTGCCTACAAGGTGGGAATGTTAAAAATTCTCGAGTTACGTGCCAAAGCGAAAAAGGCGCTTGGCGATAAATTCACCCTGGCAGATTTTCACAAAGCAGTATTGGAAAATGGTTCAGTTCCTCTGGTGATCCTCGAGCAAATAGTGAATGATTATATAGAGGTGCCCTAAAGGAAAAATCAACTAAAAGCTGAAGAGAAACAGCTTTCATCTGCCATACTTTAATCCTAAAACGATGGGACTCCGGTTATCCCTGGCTTTATTCATTTATTGAATGGAATATTCTCAGATATCAACTAAAATCAATAACATATCATACCGTTTGTATTCAGGTGCATCGGTTAATAACAAAAAGTAGTTATTGATGTACAAGGGAATAGTTAGTTGCAAACCCAGCCTATAACCGTTGAAGATATTGAAAAAGCGCTGAAAGACGAAGCGTTCGTGCTCTATTATCAACCCAAAATATCGATGATAACCGGCGATGTGTGTGGAGCCGAGGCGCTGATTCGATGGCAGGATGACAACGGTAAATTTATCCCTCCCGATGCCTATATCGAATTAGCTGAAGAAAGCGGTCTCATCACAAGAATAACCAAGTATGTTTTATCCCGACTTATTCAGGAATTACCTCTTGTATTGAAATATAACCGTGATCTGGTGATTTCATTTAATGCGTCTGGTAAGGATTTTCATGATGAAGATTTTACCCGCTTTATGATTCGTGCCATCGATCAGCACCAGTATCCAGTAGAAAAGATAGAAGTGGAAGTGACGGAAACTGTACTGATGGATGAGGAACTTGCGAAACTGCATTTAACCGAGCTTTCTGAGATGGGGGTGCCCATTACCATGGATGACTTTGGTACCGGTCATTCTGGTCTGGTTGAATTGAGCAAATGGCCTTTTTCAACGGTAAAAATTGATAAGGCTTTTGTCAATGGAATCTATGACTCCAGAAAAAATACCGAAATTATACAATCCAGTATTCGTATGGCCCACCAGCTGAATATGGATATTGTTGCAGAAGGGATAGAAGATAAAGATACTTTTATTCTGTTACAAAAATACGGCTGTAAAGTCGGCCAGGGCTACTGGATCAGCAAACCGTTGGCACTCGAAGATTTTATTCAATATCTGAAACAATATCGTATTATGCCTCCTTCACCCATCGGGGTGATTTACATGGCGCAACTGGATCACATGCAGTGGAAAAAAACCATGATCGATGCGGTGTTATATGTACACAGAAGTCATCAGGTCGATGGTATTAAAAAGGTTCAGGGCGGTTTACCGGAACTGGACCATACCTGTTGCAAACTGGGACGGTGGTATTATGGTGTAGGTGATAGTTTTGGTCATCTGAAAGAGTATCAACATTTGGAGCAGCCACATAAAGAACTGCACCAATTGGGTCGAGAGTTATTAGATGCCGCCATTACTAATTGTTCATTGTCAGAACTGAAACAGAGAATTAATGCCCTTTCAAAAAAATCGGTAGTTATTATTGATTTATTGCAGACATTGGAAAATTTCTGGGTGCTGGAGCAACACAAAGCCACCAGCATTGAATAATTAACACATTTATTTATCTGTTCAGACTTGACTTCAATGGATTGATTGGTATTCTCTGCACCATTAATCATTCTACATACAACTTTCTATCCACTCTCGTATTTTGTTAGTCTGGCCAATGATTTCAAAGCCTGACCATGACAATAAAAACTGAGCTATTGAATAGATATAGACGTAAACAACACTTACCATCAAGTTGTAGTTTTTAAATATTTTCAACTGGAATACAAACAAAAATGCCTGTAATAACTTTACCCGATGGAAGCCAGAGAACTTACCAGCATCCGGTTTCTGTGTTAGATGTTGCCAACGATATTGGCCCTGGTCTCGCTAAAGCCACTCTGGCCGGGAAAGTGAATGATACGCTAGTGGATGCGGATCACTGTATTGATAAAGATGCAACATTAGCCATTATCACCGAGCGTGATGATGAAGGCCTGGAAATCATACGCCATTCAACTGCTCATTTATTAGCGGAGGCAGTAAAGGCATTGTTTCCTTCTGCCCAGGTGACTATTGGCCCAGTGATTGATAATGGCTTTTTCTATGATTTTTCCTATGAAAGGCCTTTTACACCGGAAGATCTGGAATTGATTGAGAAAAAGATGGCGGAAATTGCCAAACAGAACGCTAAAGTGGAGCGTGAGGAATGGGATAGAGATAAAGCCATAGAATTTTTTAAATCCATTGGTGAAGACTATAAAGCTGAAATTATTGCAGATCTACCTGAGAATGAGACTATCTCACTTTACCGGCAGGGTGATTTCATCGATCTGTGTCGTGGGCCGCATGTACCGAATGTGGGCAAGTTGAAAGTGTTTAAGTTAATGAAACTGGCGGGAGCTTACTGGCGAGGGGATTCCAACAATGAGATGCTACAACGCATCTACGGCACTGCCTGGACCAATAAAAAAGATTTGCGCAAATATTTGCATCGCCTCGAAGAAGCCGAGAAGCGTGATCATCGCAAAATCGGCAAACAACTGAATCTTTATCATATGCAGGAAGAAGCACCGGGTATGGTGTTCTGGCATAATGATGGTTGGGCCATTTATACCGAAATTCAGAATTATGTGCGTAAGATCCTCAGACAGCATGATTACACTGAAGTGAGAACGCCTGAAATCGTTGATAGAAGTTTGTGGGAGAAATCGGGTCATTGGGAAAAATTCCATGATGAAATGTTTACAACTCATTCTGAAAACAGGGATTACGCCATTAAACCGATGAATTGCCCCTGCCATGTGCAGATCTATAATCAGGGGTTAACCAGTTATCGGGACTTACCCCTGCGTATGGCCGAATTTGGCTCGTGCCATCGTAATGAACCGTCCGGTGCTTTGCATGGTTTGATGCGGGTGAGAAATTTTGTGCAGGATGATGCTCATATTTTCTGTACCGAAGCACAGATTCAATCAGAGGTTTCAGCGTTTATTGATTTACTCTACAGAGTTTATGCGGATTTTGGTTTTACCAGTGTTGAAGTGAAATTATCTACCCGCCCTGATAAAAGAGTGGGCAGTGATGAAGTCTGGGATAAATCTGAAAAGGCATTAGCTGATGCACTGGATGCCAAAAATCTGAAATGGCAACAGTTACCCGGTGAAGGGGCTTTTTATGGTCCAAAAATTGAATTTACGCTGATGGATTGTCTTGATCGAGGCTGGCAATGTGGCACTATGCAGGTGGATTTTTCTACACCAGGTCGACTGGATGCAGAATATATTGGTGAAGATGGCGCCAAACATACACCGGTGATGTTGCACCGGGCAATTCTGGGATCCCTTGAGCGATTTCTGGGTATTTTAATCGAACATTATGCCGGAAAATTACCCACCTGGTTATCGCCAACTCAGGCCGTTGTGATGAACATTACCGACAAACAGGCCGATTTTTGCCAGGAAGTAGCCAATTTCCTTAAAAATAAGGGATTTAGAGTGAATCTTGACTTGAGAAATGAGAAGATCGGCTTTAAAATTCGGGAGCACACATTAGGAAGAATTCCATACCTGCTGGTTATCGGTGATCGCGAAGTCGAAAAGGGTGAAATTGCCGTACGAACTCGTGATGGAAAAGACCTTGGTGTAATGAAACTTGAGCAATTTGCAACCCATCTCGATGAGGATGTTGCCCGTTTGGGACGTTCTGAGTCTGAGAAAAATGTTGCAGTGGAGGAATAAATTATTAAACCCGCTTTTAAGCAAAGTCGAAAACAGCGTGAACATCGACTAAATGAAGAAATTGACGCAACACAGGTAAGATTAGTCGCTCCGGATGGCGAACCTTTAGGTATCGTTTCATTGAGTGAAGCACAGGAACAGGCCGATGAGGCTGGTCTTGATTTGGTAGAAATTACCGCTCAGGCCGATCCGCCTGTTTGCAAAATTATGGATTACGGCAAGTTTCTGTTTGAAAAGAGTAAACAGAAAGCGGCAGCAAAAAAGAAGCAAAAACAGGTTCAGGTTAAAGAGATTAAATTCAGACCGGGAACTGATATCGGAGATTACAACATTAAGTTGCGAAAACTTCGAGAGTTTCTGGAAAACGGTGATAGAACTAAAATCACCGTAAGGTTCAGGGGCCGTGAGATGGCTCACCAGGAGCAGGGGCGCGATTTACTTAAACGCGTTCAAACTGATCTGGAAGAATATGGGGTGGTGGAGTCTTTTCCTAAAATGGAAGGGCGTCAGATGATTATGGTTGTCAGCCCCAAAAAGAAATAGTCGTAAGGCTAGAGGTCGAAAGACCAGGCAGTTGTTGGAAAGCAACTGTTTTGAGCGTCTGAGGTTTTGTAAAGTTTCAAAATGATTGATTCAATCTGTTTTGAGCACCTTAGATTGTTAACAGGCTGAGCAGGTTATCCCGTTTGTCGGGTGTTAACAGCATCTTAAGTGCGACCTGCCAGAGATAAGGAGGCAATTTATGCCTAAGTTAAAAACTGATAGTGGAGCTGCGAAACGCTTCAAAAAAACAGGCTCGGGAGGCTATAAATGCAAGCACTCCCACAAGCGTCA
>DRNA01000168.1 GCA_011322365.1 Aeromonadales bacterium
CAATTTCGCCACCTGGGCAGTGGACTTTCATTCAAAACTTTAATTCCCTTAATTTAGTGCGTAATCGCAAGTCCCTTGCGGTCTTTCCCGGCGTCCTGCCTCACATGACACTCGTACTTCCTGTACATCGTCTACTTCAATTTCGCCACCTGGGCAGTGGACTTTCATTCAAAACTTTAATTCCCTTAATTTAGTGCGTAATCGCAAGTCCCTTGCGGTTACTTCTACCGTCTAGCAATTGAACAACAAATAATGGAGGCTGAGGCCGGAATCGAACCGGCATCTACGGATTTGCAATCCGCTGTATAGCCTTTCTACCACTCAGCCATCAGGAGCTTATTGTTTATTGCTTCAGATAAAAATCTGGAGCGGGAAACGAGATTCGAACTCGCGACCCCGACCTTGGCAAGGTCGTGCTCTACCAGCTGAGCTATTCCCGCCTGAAACTGGGCTGCAATTTTACATTAAAGCTGATTAGTGTCAAGCAAATTTATTAACTCAAGTTCTCACCAACTTATTGAAATATCTACAATTCTTTCAAAAAGGCTGATATGTTGTTATAAATCTTATTAATAAATACCGAGTTTGGATTATCTCATGCTTTTTCTTTAACTAATTTAACCACTTTTACCTGTTTGTTCCCTGGAAGAATCGGTTAAGCATTAAAAAATGAACCATCTATTACTCTGCCGCACTAAAACCTGAGCAGCCGTAATTTTCTCATTGATGAATTTCTGATTAATGTACAGGGTTTACACAGTATTCTCAGGTTCGCTAAGTGATTGCGCAAACTTTCGTCGGTTAACTCGTTTAATAGAAGTGTCCAGATCAGACTATTTGGCAGAGACAAAGTGAGGCCAGGCAGATTTTAAATACATAACCATAGTCCACAAAGTTAACACCACAGAAAAGTAAAAGAAAAAATAGGCCAATTGAATGGTGCCATTAGAAAAATCTGGTCCACTGGCAGCAGGCTGGTTGGCTAGCAGCCCGGTTATGGCGACCATCTGCATGACTGTTTTTCCCTTTGCAATAAGATTCACTTTGACGTCACTTTTAGCCCCCATATCCGACATCCACTCGCGTAATGCAGAAACAACGATCTCTCGACCTACAATTAGCATCGCGGGTATGGTAACCCAGTTGGTATGGTGACTCCATACCAGTAAAATTAAAGCAACAACTACAATCAACTTGTCAGCAACCGGGTCCAGAAAAGCACCTAAATCAGATACCTGGCCGGTGACTCGAGCCAGAAAGCCATCAAAAAAATCACTGAAGCCAGCAATAGCAAAAATAACAGCTGATGCCATATAATGGCCTTCAAAGGGCATATAAAAAACCGCAACGAATATAGGCACCAGAAATATTCTGAAAATAGTAAGGTAATTTGGTATGGTCATTTTATGTTCGATTCAATCACTGTATCCCCTGGAGTGATAGTAGCTTAAAACATGGCAATACAACAACTCGAATTTTTAAAACAGCAGTGATCTCGGATATAAAGCTAATCTTTGAGAAAATCAAAGACCTTCTGAGCCAGTGCGCGATTAAAACCGGGCACTGTGGTTATATCAGCTAAGGCTGCTTTTTTTAATCCCTGAATACCACCAAACTGTTTTAAAAGGTTCTGCCGACGTTTGCTGCCAATGCCCGGAATTTGTTCCAGCAACGATTGCTGTCGTTTTTTATCACGGCTTTTACGGTGACCTGTAATAGCAAAGCGGTGTGATTCATCACGGATATGTTGAATAAGATGTAAAGCCGGATTATGACTGTCGATCATAATGGGCAGAGATTCATTTGCCAGAAATAGTCTTTCAGCACCGGCTTTTCTCTCTGCACCTTTTGCAATGCCTATTAATAGTACATTGTCGACGTCTAACTCCTCCAGTACATTAATGGCCTGTTGCAGTTGTCCTTTTCCACCATCAATGAAAAGGATATCGGGTTTAATGCCATTATTCTGTTTCACCTTTAAAAATCTGCGTTTTAATGCCTGTTCCATCGCGGCATAATCATCTCCGGCGGTGATCCCTTTAATGTTAAATCGTCGATACTCACTTTTTTTCGGCCCTTCCTGATCGAACACCACGCAGGAGGCAATGGTGGACTCTCCAGAGGAATGAGAAATATCAAAACATTCCATTCGTGTTGGAATATTTTCAAGGCCTAATAAACTCACCAGTTCCATGAGCCTGTTCCGCTGATTACCCTTACTGGCTAATTTCAATTCCAACGCCTGTCGAGCATTGGTCATAGCCAGCTGTTGCCATTTCATACGTTGTGATTTCAAGCGTGTTTTAATGACAACCTGGCGCCCGGATACTTCACTTAGACCCTTTTCCAGCAAAACCTTATCATCCGGTAGATGGGTACAGATCAACTCTTTAGGAATAGTTTTTCCGCTGAGATAAAATTGTGGTATAAATGCATTAATAACATCCTTTTCAGTTTCACCGTGAAAATCTGGAAAGTAATTTCTGCTACCGATCACCCTGCCACCGCGAACAAAAATAACATGCACAACAGCAAGGTTCGATTGTATGAATACCGCCAACACATCAAGTTCACCACGCTCACCTTCGATAGACTGTTCACTCATCACTTGTCTTAAATATTGAATTTTGTCCCGAAACATGGCCGCCTGTTCATATTCTTTTAGCCGGGAGGACTGCTCCATTTTACTGACAAGTTGTTGTAAGGTTTCACTATTTTTACCCTCTAGAATCATTCGTGTTAAGGCGACATCTTTTTCATAGTCCTGCTCACTCATCATTTGCATACAGGGCGCATTACAGCGTTTAATCTGATATTGTAGGCATGGTCGACTACGGTTTTTGAAATAACTGTTTTCACATTGGCGTACTTTAAACAGTTTTTGTAATAGAGACAGTGTTTCCCTCACCGCACCTGCACTGGGGTATGGACCATAATAATGGCCTTTCTGACGTTTCGCCCCTCGATGGATACTTATCCTGGGATAACTATCATTTGAAAGAAAAATATACGGATAGGATTTATCATCACGTAATAAAATGTTGTATTTGGGCCGATGACGCTTGATTAAACTCTGTTCCAGCAACAGGGCTTCTATTTCAGTATGTGTGACACTGATTTCAATATGCTGGATCTCTTTAACTAACGCTCGGGTTTTTACACTGGAAATATTTTTTTGAAAATAAGAAGCGAGTCGTTTTTTTAAATTTTTAGCTTTTCCAATATAAATAATTTTACTTTCAGCAGAAAACATACGGTACACACCCGGCACTTCAGGTGTGATTTTAAGGAAATGCCGGGAATTAAATAGTGTCTTGCCAGGCGTTATTGTATCGGACATATCCGTTTGATATTTCGTCTAAAGGCTATCGATTAAATGATAACGTAGTGCCATATGGGTTAGTTCAACATCACCTTCAACGCCCAGCTTATCAAATAATCGGTAGCGATAACTGTTAACCGTTTTGGGTGATAAACAGAGCGTATCAGATATTTCAGTGACCTTGATGCCTTTGGTAATCATCAACATAACCTGCATTTCTCGGTCACTCAGCTGATCGAATGGGTTTTCAGACTCTTTGTTCAGCGATTTCAGGGCCAGTTGCTGTGCAATTTCTGGAGCGATATGAATCTGACCGACATTGACCTGCTGGATAGCCTGGGCCATTTGCTCGGTACTGGCACCTTTAGTCAGATAGCCACGAACACCAGCTTCAAGAAATTTACTCGGTAATGGATCTTCAACATGAGCAGAGAGGATAATAATTTTAACATCGGGGTTGTATCTAAGCATGCGCCTTGTGGCTTCAAGCCCACCAATACCAGGCATTTCAGCATCCATCAGAATAACATCAGGACTCTGCTGACGCATAATATTAACTGCATCTTCACCATTATCTGCCTCAGCAATCACTTCAATATTGGATAAATCATTTAATAGCCGCTGAATTCCCATTCTGACCAGGTCATGATCATCTACAATTAACACTCTAATCATGAAATCGCTCCTTTTGATTTAACTAGCCTCTATCGATTAAGGCGATAAAATGACCACTAAAATGAACCTTCCTGATTGTAGCAATGCCGGACACTATTTAGAAGTGAAAATTAAAAAGCTAAGAAATGGGTAGGAGAAAATGGCGGTGGGATAGGGATTTGAACCCTAGATAGGCTATAAACCTATGCCAGTTTTCAAGACTGGTGCATTCAACCGCTCTGCCATCCCACCGTCGAGGCGCAGGATAATACTCAATTATTACGGTTTTGAAAAGCCTTTTATGCTATTTTTACCTCAACTAATTGAAAATCTTTCATTAATCCCCATATTACAGATATATTTTGCAACTATTTTACTGTTTATTGGCTCTAAAATAGTGTTAATATGACTTTGATTCATCCATTTTAAGAGGGTTTATTCATATGGATTACAATTCAGCAGCTGTTAAAACCGGCACTCAAACCGTTGAAATTAACAAGGTACTGAAAAACACCTACTCCTTGCTTGCCATGACACTGATATTCAGTGCATTTACAGCATGGTACGCAGCAACTAACTTTGTTCAGCCTATGGGCCTCGTTGTTACACTTATTGGCGTATATGGTCTCATGTTTGCTGTTTATAAAACGGCTAATAGCATCTGGGGCTTATTCTTTGTATTCGCATTTACTGGCTTTCTGGGATATTCCCTGGGTCCATTGCTAGCAATGGTTTCCGCAACTGCGCCTGACATTTTATTTACCGCCCTGGGTGGTACAGGACTCATTTTCTTTGCTCTGTCAGGTTATGTACTGGTAACACGAAAAGATATGAGTTTCTTGTCCGGTATGCTAACTGCCGGAATGGTAGTACTTGTTATTGCTATGATTGCAGGTTTTTTCCTACATCTTCAGGCATTGCAGTTAGCTATTTCTGCTGGTTTCATGCTATTTAGTTCAGCATTAATTTTATATCAGACCAGTGAAATAATTCATGGCGGGGAAACTAACTACATCCGGGCAACAGTTACTCTATTTGTTTCCCTGTATAATATATTTGTTAGTCTGTTAAACCTGTTGATGTCTTTCTCAGGTAACGACTAAATTACTTACTTACATAAAAAATGCCCGGTTTTCCGGGCTTTTTTATTTATTTAACCATATTGTCATGTCTAATTCTCTGGTTATCATAGTTTGCGGCCACCCTGATTTGAGTGAATCGCACCAAAGTGCCTTGAAATTTATTGAAAATGTCTATTCAACCCAAGGTAGCATCAGTTATGTATTCTTTTATGCAGAGGCCACAATTATTGCTAAAGCCCCTTCTCATCTGGACAGGAATGAAAATTCAGTTAAAAGCTGCCAGCTTTCCCATCACTGGAAAGCCTTAAGCAAAAAATATAAATTTCCATTAATTGCCTGTATCAGTGCCGCTTTAAAAAGAGGAGTAATTGATGATGAAGGGTTGGCTGATGAAGACCAATCAACCAGTCTGAAGGCAAATTTACGAGAGGGTTTTCAACTGGAAGGTTTTTCATTTGTTACGGAGTCCATCAACCATCAGCAAAAGATTATAGAGTTCTGCGGGTGATTTTTTCGGGCAACACTTTTACTGGTAATAATAATGCAGCCAAAGATCTTAATTATTATTGATAATAACCAAACTGCGGTTGTATCTGAAACGCTGGATGCCGCTTTAGCTCTGGCTGCTTTCGATGAAAATGTTCACTTATGGTTTAAGGATGCCGGGCTCAGGCAATTACTCTCGAACACTCAAAATAATGCCCGCATTATCGAAGCCCTCACATTTTATGGTATTGAGCAGGTATTTATTGCCAAAACTGAAACCAACCTGAAACTGCATAATCAACGGAATTTTCGTATTGCTACTCAATGGATTGAACCTTCCGATATGGCTACATTCCTTAACAATTACAGCAATGTATTAAGGTTTAACTAACGTGCTCATCCATTGTCACAAAAAACTAAAAACCGAGGCTCTGTCTGAACTCTCTGCCCTGGCTAATGAAGCGATCATCGTCTTTCGCGAACAGGGCGTATTCAACATTATGCCAGATTTTGATGATAGCAGTAATAATGTTTTTTACCTTGCAGACGACTGCGATACTCACAAAATTGAATTAGCACAACAACCTTCCCAATTAAACAGGCAGTTAATCTCTACTGAAGAGTTTGTAGAATTATGTTTTAATGCCAGTAAAATAATTGCATGGAAATAACTCTTTTATTTGATACTGAAATGACTCTTATTGTAAACAATCAGACCATATTAACCGATAAACTGGGCTATCTGAAAAATAGTGATGACTGGAATAGACAGATTGCTGAAGCCATCGCGGAAATTGAACAGATTGAGTTGACTGAGGCTCACTGGGAAGTTATCCATTATGTGCGGGATTTTTATCTGAAATTTAACAAAAGCCCCTCGATGCGGCCACTGGTAAAATTTTTAAAAGCAGAACTTGGCGCTGAAAAAGGAACCAGTATCTATCTGGCCTCCTTATTCCCAGGTGGAGCAGCCAAACAGTCAACAAAACTGGCAGGGCTTCCAAAACCCGCTCGATGTATTTAGCCCAGGAGACTTATTGAAGAATCTTACGCCAGGCAGTAAGATCCTTCGACAAGCTCAGGATATGACAGACTGTTTTTCTCAGGATGACAGACTGTTTTTTCTCAGGATGACAGACTGTTTTTTCTCAGGATGACAGACTGTTTTTTCTCAAGATGACAGACTGTTTTTTTTCGACACTCGACACTTCAAACTTCAGTCCTTGTCATTCCGAGTGCAGTCGAGGAATCTTACACCTGGCCTGGCAAGATCCTTCGACAGGCTCAGAAGGGTTTGCGGTTGCTTAACCTATCTGGGTAATCCCATTCATATACGGCAATAATACCTCTGGTATTTTTATGGAGCCATCCTGCTGTTGATAGTTTTCCATAACCGCAACCAGGGTTCGCCCTACGGCCAGGCCGGAACCATTTAAGGTATGCAGATATTCTGGACGACCTGTTTCAGGATTACGCCATCGGGCCTGCATTCTTCTGGCCTGAAAATCAGCAAAGTTACTGCAGGAGGAAATTTCTCGATAGGTATTTTGTGCTGGTAACCAGACTTCAATATCATAGGTTTTAGTTGAACTGAATCCAACATCCCCACTACATAAAATTACCGTTCGATAGGGTAAGTCCAATAATTGCAGGATCTTTTCAGCATTTGCAGTTAACTCATCCAGCGCCTGCATAGAATCTTCAGCACGTACCATCTGTACCAGTTCAACCTTTTCGAATTGGTGCTGACGAATGAGGCCTCGGGTATCCTTACCGTACGAACCGGCCTCGCTTCGAAAACAGGGGGTATGAGCAACAAATTTTAAGGGTAGCGATTTAGCATCAATAATTTCATCACGTACAATATTAGTCACAGGTACTTCAGCGGTGGGGATCATATAAAGTTCATTGCCATCCTGGGTACTTCCCTTAACGGCAAAAAGATCTTCAGCAAATTTTGGCAGTTGGCCGGTTCCCAAAAGACTTTCCCTGTTTACCATGTACGGAACATACACTTCTTCATACTGATGCATTTCGGTATGGGTATCCAGCATAAATTGCGTCAGTGCCCGTTGTAAGCGAGCCAGTTGCCCTTTTACCAGAGAGAATCTGGAACCGGTAATTTTGGCGGCACAGGCAAAATCAAATCCCTGCAATTGTTCACCTAAAGTCACATGATCTTTTACTTCAAAAGAAAAACTTGCAGGCGTACCCCATTTTCTTATTTCGATATTATCATCTTCATCGCCACCTTCAGGTACCGATTCATCTAAGGTGTTAGGTGTGGACATTTGAATGGTTTTTAAAGATTCAAGCACCACATCCAATTTAGCTTTGGTTTCATCAAGCTGACTTCCCAGTCCTTCAATCTCCTTGAGCAAAGGGGCTATATCCTCACCGGCAGCCTTAGCTTTACCAATGGCTTTAGAACGGGTTGTTCGCTTATTCTGTAATTCCTGTGTGGCTACCTGTAGCAATTTACGCTGTTCTTCAAGTGCAGTATATTCTGCCGCTGGAAACTCATAGCCTCGCTTGCTTAAATTTGCAGCAATAGCGGAGGTATCTGTGCGCAATAACTTTGCGTCGATCATAATAAATCCTGATTAATTTTTTAAGGTGAAATAAAAACCAAGTGCGACTGCCATAAGTGAACCTAACAGAGTCACTCCCATATAACTAAATGCCTTAAACCAGTCACCTGTCCTCAGTAGCTCCCAGCTATCCAGTGAAAAAGAAGACATGGTGGTAAAGGCACCCAGAAAGCCGACAATAATGGCGGCACGTATCGCTGAAGAAGGTCCCTGTTCTGCCTGGCTCCAAAGCCCCACCAGCAAGCCGATGAAAAAGCTGCCCAGCACATTAACCGCCAGCGTACCCCAGGGATAACCTCGGCCAAACCATTGACCGAGCAACTGGGTCACGGTTAATCTAGAAACAGCACCTATTGCGCCACCGAATGCTACAAATAAAATGATCTGGATATTAGGCATAATTTTATAGTATTGCCAACAACTGACCCTGTGCAGTTGTTGAAAAATGTGTTGCAGAAATAAAAATCATCATTAATAAAGCACTATTGTATCAGTTATTTTTTTTGTAAGCTTCGTCTAATGCATGAAGTTGCTTTAATTTTTCACTGATTTTGAGTTCAAGCCCCCTTTCGACTGGCTGATAATAGTGAACCGGCTGTTTTCCATCAGGGAAATATTGCTCACCAGCGGCATAACCACCAGGTTCAGTGTGAGCATAACGATAGTGACTACCATGCCCCATATCTTTTGCCAGCGAAGTAGGCGCATTACGTAGATGATTGGGAACCGGCTTATTGCCAGATGATTTTACATCCTTCATGGCGGCATTAAAAGCACTGTAAACCGCATTACTTTTAGGTGCACAGGCAGCATAAACTACTGCCTGGGCCAAAGCCAACTCCCCTTCAGGCGAACCCAGACGTTGTAATACTTCCCATGCATCCAGAGCTAATTGTAAAGCTCTGGGGTCGGCATTGCCGATATCTTCACTTGCCATTCGTACCACACGTCTTGCCAGATAAAGTGGATCGCAACCACCATCTAACATTCGGCAAAGCCAGTAAAGAGCAGCATCAGGAGATGATCCTCTGACCGATTTATGCAATGCAGATATCTGATCGTAAAACTCATCACCGCCTTTATCAAAGCGTCGGAAATCCTGTTGCAGCAAATAATCCAGAGTTTGTTTTGAAATGACTTTTTTCTGCTGTTTTTCTTCAGCCATATCCACGGCTATCTCCAGCAGATTTAATGCCCTACGAGCATCACCATCAGCAACCTCGGCAATTGCTGAAATTACTTCTTCGCTAATTTCAATTTGTTGAGTTTTTAATAATTCATCTTCAGCTAATGCTCGACGGATTAGCCGGGTTAACTGCCCATCTGTAAGGGGTTTTATGACGTAGACTCTGGCTCTTGAAAGCAATGCATTATTTAACTCAAAAGCCGGATTCTCCGTAGTCGCACCAATAAAAGTGATAGTGCCATCCTCTACAAAAGGTAAAAAAGCATCCTGTTGTGATTTATTGAAACGATGTACTTCATCAACAAATAAAACCGTTTTAATAGCGGCAGGCAGGTCGACTTTTGCTCGTTGCATGACTGCGCGGATATCCTTCACGCCAGACATAACCGCCGATAAGGTGACAAATTTTGCCTTTGTTTGATGGGCGATGGTTTTAGCCAGACTGGTTTTCCCTGTTCCTGGCGGGCCCCAGAGAATAAGGGAGTGTAATCTATCGTTGGCAATGGCCTGATAAAGTGGCTTTCCTTCAGAAAGAATATGTTCCTGACCAATATATTGTTCCAGAGAATGGGGGCGCATTCTGGAAGCCAGAGGTTCATTCAATGAAGGTGTGTCGGAAGGATTCTGCTGATTTTCCTCCACAAAAAAAGAGCCCTGTTTTTTCATAAAATTATTTTTTCACTGGCCTGTTTTTTTGTTTTTAAGGCTAGCCTGAGTTTCATTTTCCTCTCTGCTATTTTCATGATTTTCAACTACTGTGGAAAAGTTTTCAGGTAAGTCAGATTGAGTACGAGAATCTACGATATCAATCCCTTTCGGCAAATTGATTAAAAACAATTGATCCGGCAGCGCCAGTCCGAATTGTGCATTTTTAAATGAAACATTAGTTGTTTGAGCAAGAGTATCTTTTAATATCAGGCCAACCAGTGCTCCAGCCTCAAAGTTTAATATAATATATTCAAATTGCCCTTCATCTGTCGGAATCAATTTAAAACTTTCAATACCTTTTTCTGTTGTAAAGTTGATATGGTACTGTTTCTCAATATTGGTGACTTTTCCACTGAGAATTTCTGCTGGGGTACTGCCAAGAGACTCATCCAGGTTTCGCACGGTCGCCTGTTCGAGGTCAACATCGTATTGCCAGAGATATTTTCCATCAGCAATTAATTTCTGTTCAAAGGGATCGGTTACATTCCAGTAAAACCTGCCCGGTTTCTTTATAGCTATTTCTCCAGAAACCTCATCCACTTTCTCACCATTTTCAGCATATATTTTTTGCTTGAATTCTGCTTTGAAAGTATCAAGATTAGTTAATAGTTCATTGAGTTTATTCAATTCATATTCTGCTGTTTTAGTGGCAAAAACAGCAGAAGAAAACAGCGCCACAAAAACACAACAAACTCGAACCAACCCTATACAATTAAAATTTTTCATAAATTTACTCAAAATATCACTGGCCTGGTGACGGAACCAGTACTTCTCTGGAACCATTATGTTGCATTTCGGAAACGATACCGGCTAGCTCCATAGCCTCAACCATGCGTGCGGCACGATTATATCCCACTTTTAATTTTCTCTGCACAGCTGAAATTGAAGCTCGACGAGAAGTAATTACAAATTCAACCGCCTGATCATAAAGTTCATCCTGTTCAGCATCACTGTCTTCAACACCACCACTTCCCGGTAACATGGCACTTTCTGAAATGCCATTGGTGATTTCTTCCAGATAATCAGGATCAGAACGTCTTTTCCAGTCAGCAACCACTTTGTGTACTTCATCATCTGCAACAAATGCGCCATGAACACGTGTTGGAATACTGGTACCACCCGGTAAATAGAGCATATCCCCCTGACCCAATAATTGTTCTGCGCCCATCTGATCCAAAATGGTTCTTGAATCAATTCTACTGGAAACCTGAAATGCAATCCGACTGGGAATATTAGCCTTAATCAGTCCGGTTAAAACATCCACTGAAGGTCTTTGCGTGGCTAATAGAAGATGGATACCGGCTGCTCGAGCCTTTTGCGCAATACGCGCTATAAGTTCTTCTACCTTCTTGCCTACGACCATCATCATATCGGCAAGTTCATCAATCACCACAACAATGTTTGGTAATGTTTCGAGATCAGGGGCTTCCTCATCATCAAGATGCTGTTCAGCATCCCAAAGAGGATCTTTTAACGGTTCACCATGTTTAATGGCTTCTTCAACCTTTTTATTAAAACCGCCAAGATTTCTGACACCTACTTTCGACATTAACTGATAACGTCTTTCCATTTCGGCCACACACCATCGCAGTGCATTAGCCGCATCTTTCATATCGGTAACAACGGGCGTTAATAGATGTGGAATGCCTTCGTATACTGAAAGTTCCAGCATTTTAGGATCTATCAATATCAAACGTACATCTTCCGGTGAAGATTTATACAACAAACTGATGAGCATGGCATTGATACCCACAGATTTTCCCGATCCGGTTGTACCCGCTACCAGCATATGCGGCATTTTTGCCAGATCAATCACCACGGGATTACCTGAAATATCCTTTCCAAGCGCCATAGTGATTTTTGAGCGAGACTGATCAAATATTTCTGAAGAAAGCACTTCACTTAAACGCACAATTTCCCGATCTTCATTAGGAATTTCTATACCGATAACGGATTTACCGGGTATCACTTCAACTACTCTGACACTGATTGTAGAAAGTGAGCGTGCTAAATCCTTTGCAAGGTTAGTGATTTTGGAAGCCTTTACTCCCGGTGCCAAATCCAGTTCAAAGCGAGTAATGACCGGACCAGGGTGCACGGCTACTACCTCCACATGAATACCAAAATCAGCCAGTTTCATTTCCAGTAATTTTGAAATGGCTTCCAGCGAATCTTCAGAAATGCCTTTAGAATTCACATCTGCAGGATCCAGCAAGGATAATGGCGGTAATTCTCCAACCACCGGATCGGTAAATAAACTTGCCTGTTTTTCTTTCATTACTCGAATACTGGGTTTGACCCGAGCGACTTTAGGTTCAATTTTAGGCGGCACTTTTTTAAGAGCTTTTAATTGTTTCTGTTTAAACGTTTCAGCACGTTTAAGCTGTACGGTTTTCTGTTGCCTTTTCGCCCTGAATGATTTTAATTTATGCACTATTTTTTGCGTCAGATGAATGGTAATAGCACCCAGCCGATCCATTAAACCTAACCAGGATAATCCCGTTACCCAGGTAATACTGGCCAGAAAAAAAGCCAGCAATAAAAGTGTTGTACCCACCTGAGCAGTTAATGGCGTTAATAATTGAATTACCCATACCCCTAGCCAACCTCCTGAATAATAGCTAGCAGGTGATGGATCAGGGAAATGAAACCATGCCAGCCCACAACCGGACAGGATTAAAATTACAGCACCTGTAAACCTTAACCAGAGAGGAATGGGCTTTTCCAGAGACATTTCTGAGGAATCCGGGTGTGGTTTACGGATTAATTGCCAGCCAGCAAAAGCAATCAATAGCGGTAAAAGAAAAGCCAGGTAACCAAAAACACTCAGAAAAATATCAGCAATCCAGGCTCCGGAAAATCCTATAAGATTATGAATTTTTTTTTCAGGGCCAGCGTAACTCCAACCAGGATCGGTTGGGTTATAACTGATTAACGCCAATAACACATACGCTGCGAAAGCAATAGCCAGTATCCACAAGCCCTCACGAAGCCGACGAGAGCCAATAAAGTGCTCATCAAGTGATAACTTCATCTGTTTCCTGCTATTTTTGTTCGCATTTTTTTTTAGCGCTGTTTTAGTTGCCTGACTCAAATTAAAATCTCTATATAATTCAATGTGTTTTGATGTGATAGGTTAAATTTTGAACTCAACAAGTGTACCATTTTGCTTACTTAAGAACGATAAAAATTTCTATTTCAAGCACTATGTTTAAAAATAAAAATCTCGGCCGCAAGCGAGCCGAGTTTTAAAACAACCCCAACTGGCGAGCCGGGTTTTCATTACTATCAAGTTCTTGTAACTGATTTCGGACATAATTCCTTATGGTTTTCTCATCTGCATTTCCGATGGTTTCAACAAA
>DRNA01000169.1 GCA_011322365.1 Aeromonadales bacterium
AGCAGCATCAGGAAAATTCCAGAGAACAACAAACTGAAACAGAACCGTTGATGGACGTGGATAAGGAAAAACTGTCCCTGGATGAATACCTGATCCATTTTCTTAAAGTCAATGAACATTTAACCGAAACCGAACTGGCCAGACATCTGGGGATTAGCCGCAAAACCTTATGGGAGAAACGTAACAGACTGAAAATACCAAAAAAAGCCAGATAACTGTTAAAACAGTAGAAATCAAAACTTGAACTGAGAAAACAATTTAGTTTTAAAAATTGAATAAATCACAAACATTATTGTCAAAATTTTTTACAGTTTTTCATTAAACGTAGATCCTCTTAGTCAAAACAAATCAATTTTTGACTATTTATTCAATGTATTATCCATTTGCAAACCATAATAGAACTCTAACTTTCAATATCCCAATTTATTAGGGTTTTAGTGTCTAAAATTTTTACACTTCGTTTACTAATTTTGTTACTGGATTTCAGATATTTTAGAATTATCATTTGCTTATATCTGGTTGGTATAATACTTGTATAAAATGTAGGGGAATATGTTTTTTAGTAGAACTATCAAAATAGACGGAGGGCATATAAAAGGATTTTAATGTAAACGATATTCAAGTCGTAGTTAGTTGCCTTCCTTAATTTGTTATTAAAAATAAGGGAGTGGTTTATGAAAAAATTAGCATTTAGTTTAGCCTTTATGTTGGCTGCTATATCTTATAGTGCGTCAGCTTCTCTGTTATATCAGGCATCTTTAAAAAACGGTGCTTATGGCGGTGGCTACCAGGTTGACACCTTCACATCCTGTGGTGATCGCAGTGGCAGAACCTGTGGTGACGGAGATTTATCAAATATAGGCATAACCGACACATCAAGCGGAGTGGTTTATACTTCTACAGAACCTAATGGTCAATCCAATGCATTGATTAACTGGTCTATAGGTGCTGACTATGGAGTTGCATCTCAGACTTCATTTCGTACCCATGGTACAGTATCAATTGATTTGCTGGCTGACAGCCAGACTCATGTCAGTGGTTCGCTTTTTGGAGATAATTACGGCTTCAATAAATTTTGGGGCGGACAGGGTACGTTCGGTTCTTTCCTGAGTCGTAGCGCTGGGGTTGATGGTCAATACAATACCGCTGATGATGAATTAGTACTCTACTGGAATACCTGGCATAATAATGTCTGGTATGGTCACGGTAGCACTACCTTGCAATATGACCAGTTATATGACATTGGTATGACCTGGGGTGGGCTGGAGCATGATTTTGAACTCTGGGTTGATGGTGTGCTGATGGCATTTGATGACAGTAACCTTGGTGCCTGGGGTGCGTCCTACCTGGGAAGTGCTTACAACTGGGGACTGGGTGATAATCACCAGCGTTCTCATGACCCTGTTAGTTCAACAACTGCTGGAGTGACATTTTCAAATGTTGCGATTTGGGACGAGTATCGTGCCTGCGGTGATACCCTTCCATGCGGCAACGGAAGTATCCCTGAACCCTCTACCCTTATCTTATTGGCCCTTGGCCTGATTGGTATTGGGTACAGACATAAAAAAACCATGTAATTTATTCAAGATCCTCAAAACAAAACCCCGTTATGATTACTCTGGCGGGGTTTTTGTTTATGCTGGGAGACTGCTTTCGTAAAGCAAAAGTGAGTCCATAAAAATATCTAAGCTACTCCTGGCTATCCGAACCCGGCTTTAAATTGGGTAAATTCGCATTGGCAATCACATGTAAAACAATACCGCAGCCAATAAGAAAGACAACACTGGCCAGAAGGCTGGCAAAAATAGGGTGATCGGTGCTGTTGTCTATTTGCCAGTAAACTGCATAAGATGCGGCGACCAGTGACAGCAGGTAACAGAACATCGCAATGCCCCAGGAAATTTTCTGACCGATTTTTCGTTTTCTCATAATTAATAACTCAAATAAATAAACAGGCCATAATTTATCACGTTATATATCAACTAACCA
>DRNA01000170.1 GCA_011322365.1 Aeromonadales bacterium
CCCACGCCATAGTGCCTATTGTGATTGGTGGGCGTGTTATTGAAAACAGAACCATTAGCACCGTATGGGGATTTTTTGCCGCCTATGTGGCGACCTTTGTGATTTTAATGTTATGGCTTATGCATACAGGCGTTGATCAGGTAACCGCTTTTTCCGCCATAGCCACCTGTATGAATAATATGGGGCCGGGTCTGGGGGATGTGGCCTATACCTTTAGCAGTCTTTCCGATACGGGAAAAACCATTAGTATGATTGCCATGTTAATGGGACGTCTGGAAATCTTTACCATTCTGGTTATTCTGTCGCCAGAATACTGGCGTGGATAATTATTTTTTTATTCACCTGTTACAGGATTCAGCTTTTCTGTTTCCTGAATAAATGTCTTTCGAGAATATTATGAATCTTATAAACGGTCTGCATTTTAATAATCTGCGTGGTGATATTTATGGCGGCTTAACCGCTGCGGTAGTGGCCCTGCCTTTGGCCATGGCCATGGGTGTCGCCTCCGGTGCCGGGCCGATTGCCGGCATGTACGGTGCTATTTTTGTCGGTTTTTTTGCAGCACTGTTGGGTGGTACACCGGCGCAGGTGTCTGGCCCCACTGGCCCCATGACGGTTGTGATGGCAGCGATTTTTATTCAGTACACGGGTATGTATCCAGATGATCCCATGAAGGGCGCTGCGTTGGCTTTTACCGTTGTTGCTCTGGGTGGTTTGTTTCAGATTGGTCTGGGGGTTTTAAAATTCGGTAAATATATCGAGCTGGTGCCCCATCCGGTGGTATCCGGTTTTATGACCGGCATTGGCGTGATTATTATTTTATTGCAGTTTGGCCCGCTATTTGGCCATCCAGCCGATTCAAAACCGCTAATGGCTGCCGAGTCCTTGCCTGAGTATATACAGCAATATGATTTACCTTCATTAATACTGGGTATTATCGCGTTAGTGATTGTATACGGTGTGCCGACATTTTTACCCCGCCTGGCTCGACTGGTGCCATCCCCATTGCTGGCATTGGTTATCGGTACCTTAATGTATCTGCTGGTTTTTCCCGATAGTGGTACACCGGTGATTGGTGAGATTCCAACTGGCCTGCCCCAGTTTCATATGCCGGTTATCGATACCAGCTTAATGATGCAAATGATTGCCTCCGGTTTAACCCTGGCAGGTTTAGGCGCCATTGATTCATTACTCACATCTCTGGTGGCAGACAATATTACCCGCACCCAACACAAGCCGGATAGAGAACTGATTGGGCAGGGCATCGGTAATACCATTGCCGGTTTATTCGGTGGCCTGCCCGGTGCCGGTGCCACCATGCGTACTGTGGTGAATGTGAATGCCGGTGGGCGCACACCCATCTCCGGCGCCCTGCACAGTGTGATTTTATTGCTGATTGTTTTAGGTGCCGGTTCACTGGCCAGCGATATTCCCAAGGCAGTACTGGCAGGAATACTCATTAAAGTGGGTACGGATATTATCGACTGGGATTATCTCAAGCGGTTAAAACATGCTCCCAAAGCCGGCGTAGCCATTATGTTAACGGTGCTGTTTATTACTGTGTTTGTTGATCTGCTACTGGCTTTTGGTGTGGGCATGGTAATGGCCAGTTTTTTGTTTATGAAACGCATGACCGATATGCAGGTGGAAAATATGCGTGCCATGACAGGCCCCAGTGGTGAAGTGCCATTGAGTGAGCAGGAAGCGCAAATCATGCAGCAGGCAGATGGAAAAATACTGCTCTTCCATTTAAGTGGCCCCATCAGTTTTTCATCCGCAAAAGCCATGGTCAGGCGTCACTCTGCCGTTGTGGAATACCAATATATGTTGCTGGATTTAAGTGAAGTGCCCAGCATTGATTTTACCGTGGCACTGGCGCTGGAAGATATTATCAAGGAAACCCTGAGCGCCGGACGGCAGATATTTTTAATCGGTGCCCGTGAGCCGGTGTATAAAATGTTACAACAACAAAAAGTATTGCAGAATCTGCCGGAAGGGAGTATTTATGATAATCGTCTGGATGCATTAATGCATGTGCAGACGATAATAAATAAAGCAGAGGCGTAGGGCGGGTTAAGCTTCTCAAGCCGACGTGGGTTTGTCGGGTCACGGCAAAAAGCGCCTGACACCGACCTACAAAAATTATATTTTCATCAAAAGGAGTTTGATATGAGACTGGCTGTATATAATATTGAGTGGTTTGATAAATTATTTGAAAAAGATAATTCACTCAAAACCGACACGGAATCAAGGCAGCGACTGACAGCGATTGCTGAGGTGATCGCTACATTAAAGCCGGATATTCTGGGGGTGGTCGAAGCGCCCAATCACATGAACAATGGCAGCAAGAAAACCACAGCCTGCCTGCAAAATTTTTCCAGCCAGTTCAATTTGAATCTTTCCCGGTCACTCATCGGTTTTCCTTCACCGGGTCAGCAGGAAATTGCGGTGATGTTCAATCCCCAGGTCTGTCAGTTATCCCATAATCCAGACGGTAGCGGTAAAAAGAATCCACCCTTTAATGAGTCATTTGAATTTGATACAGATGATGATCGTATAAAGGAAGTTTATAAATTTTACCGGCCACCCCTTGAGCTGGATGTAAACGAAGTGGCCACCGGAAAAGTATTTAAACTTATTATTGCCCATACCAAATCCAAAGGTATTTTCAGTGCCGTTGATATGCTGCACTGGCAGCGGGAAAACGAACGTAATCGTAGAAAATTATTTGCCGAGTGCAACTGGATTCGCCGTCGTGTGGATAGCCTGCTGGAAAATAATTATTCAGTCGTGGTGATGGGGGACATTAATGACGGCCCCGGCATGGATCAATATGAATTTCAGTTTGGGCGCAGTGCAGTGGAAATCATTATGGGTGATATTTTCCAGCCGGATCGTTTATTGCAGTCCCACGTTGGGCGACCAAAATGGAAAGCAGGAGGCTGGGTGCCTTCATCTACGCGATTTAAAGATCGTTTCACCGAAACCAATATCAATGTATTGATCGATCATATACTGGTATCCCATGATCTTGCAGTGCAGGTTGATAGTCACCGGGTGTGGAATCCATACCAACTGGATGAGGCGCGGGCGATTCGAAGTGCTTTGAAAAAAGCTTCGGATCATTATCCGGTGACGATTGATTTGTTGTAGGTTTTTAAAAGGTTTTTAACCACAGAGGACACAGGGGTACACAGAGAAAAGCGGAGCTAGGTCGGATAATGGTTTTAAATCTAGCAGCCTTGTGAAGGCTCGCTGATCTATAATGTTTTTTCTGGCGCAGAGACACAGAGGCGCAGAGGCCAGATCATTTTTTTAAGCCGATATGAAACTTTCCGGGTCATGGAAGAACGCCTGACACCGACCTACAGTTCTTTGCGACTTCGCGTCAAACTATTCTCCCGGAAAATCTCCGTGCCTCTGCGCCTCTGTGTCAAAAAATTATTAACCACAGAGGATACAGGGGTGCAGAGTGATAATACAAAAAACAATATTCTTTGCGTCCTTCGCGACTTCGCGTCAAACCATTTCCCCGGAAACCCTCCGTGTCTCTGTGCCTCTGTGTCAAAAACTTTTTTAACCACAGAGGACACAGGGGTGCACAGAGAAAAGCGTTTTTTATTAAGGAAGTTTTCATGCAGCCTTAATTACTTGTACTGTAATGAATTAAAAGTCATTTTTTATGAAAAAATAGCTGTATTGTATTTATTACACTGCTCTCGTTTTTTGACTCATATAGTTATATGTGTTGTAATCGGCTTGCATAAAAATTTAAGGAGAGAAAATGAGAAAAGTAATTATGCTTTCATTAGTGGTTAGCTTTATGGCTATGGTGTCTGGTTGTGCCACTGTAATAAAAGGTACGACTCAATCGGTAACTATCGATAGTAGCCCTCAAGGTGCAGAAGTATCAATAGATGGTGCATATGTTGGAATGACTCCTCTAACAATAAAGCTGGCAAAGAATAAAAAAGAGACAATAACAGTTAAAAAGAAAGGTTATAGGACAGTATCCAGGGACATGACAAAAAGTTTTGATCCCGTAGGTATTCTTAATATATTTTGGGATTTATCTACAACAGACTTTATATCTGGTGCTGCAATGGAATATGAGCCAAATTCATATTTCTTTGAGTTGCAACCTAAAAGTTAATAGTTCTTTCTAAATCCTGGACACTATGTGTTCTATAGTGTCCAGGTTCTAAGTTTGTGTTTCTAATTTAAGCTTGAAAGGGTGTCGGTGGCTGTTTGTTTCTTTAGACGATGGGCGCTTGTTGTCTTCTCTTTTTTTCTTCTATCTACAGCAGGCTATTCATCGCCTGAGATAAGAGATATAAATTCAGAACTGTCTCCTCAAATATATACATATCTGGTTTCTGATTTTTACAGCATATTACGTAAATACAAACAAAGACGTTATGAGAAT
Source organism: Aeromonadales bacterium (assembly GCA_011322365.1). Taxonomy (GTDB): domain Bacteria; phylum Pseudomonadota; class Gammaproteobacteria; order Enterobacterales; genus DRNA01. The sequence goes on from DRNA01000170.1 coordinate 4,427, forward strand.
TATATTAAGCCAATTTTTATTGAGTTGGATTGCGATATAAATCAACCTAATATAGATGCTTTTAATAATATTCTAATAAGATCTGTATCTGCTGTAGAATTTGCAAATAATGTCTTTAAAAATTTTACATGCGACTAGTCTTTTTCTCCTTTTGTATTTATCAAGTGGTTTTTCTGAAACTCTAAATTCCTCTCAGCTTGCGGATTATAATTTAAGGTTTAGGGTTTTATACAGGGCAAATGCAAGTCAAACTCATCCAGTAATTGATCCATATAGTTCTTTTAAGTACACAAAAGATTTTTCAGATATTTATGATGCTTACCGTTTATATGAATCCATAGATAAGTGTTTGTGGCCCTCGAAAGCATTTATGTTGGCACATATGTTAGGGGTGAATATTGAATTTGATTCATGCAAAAAATTATCTGATTATATAAAAGCTACTTCTAATACATCTATTTTTATTGGATACGTTAGCCCCAATGTTAGAACGCCCATGTCGTATTTCGGGCATAATTTTATAGTTTTTAGTAAGGATTTGTCGCCATTTAGCAGGACTGTTAGTTTTTCTGCGATTATTCCAGATAATATAACCTTTTTTCAACTTATGATGAAAGGCGCTACCGGTGACTTACAGGGAAGATTTTCATTTAATCCTTTTTATAGATTGTTAGAGCAGTACTTAAGTGTAGAGCAGAGAAATGTTTCTATGTACAAGATCCGCTTCAATGATTATGAGAATGTGCTTTTTAGGCTCCAGTTGTATGAGCTCTATTATGCGACGTTTAATTATGATTTCTTTAGCCAAAACTGCTCATCTGAATTGTTGCAGGCGATCATGTCGGTTAAGCCAGAGATTCTCAATAAGGTTAATAAAGATGAGGTTCTTCAGCCTTCTGAAATTATAAGGATGTTAAAGAAAAACAGGTTGATTGAAGACAAGGTAATAAAATATGGTTCAGATATTGAAAATCTTTTTTATGCGGAGGCTGCTTTATCAAAGGAGTCAAATGATAAAAAAAGAGCGGATATAAAAACATATATTTTAAGTAAGAAGTCTGATATTTATTTTAAATTCTTTAAAAATCCATTAAATAATCATGTTAATAATAAAGCCAGATATTTTAAATATAATCCTGATATAGAATGGTTTAAGCAAAAGGATGTTGTAAGTATCCCCTCAAATAAAATAGGTGTTAGGTATAATAATCAACGGAATATTGATTACCTGGATATTAACTACTCTCCTGGATTAATAGAAAAGAACGAGAGTAGGTTTAGTTTTTTTAATGAGACAACGTTGCGGTTTCTAGGAGTGTCAGTTGGAATATCCGGTGACGAAATCTATTTGAATGAATTAGATTTATTGGAGCTGGATTCATTTAATAAAGTGAGTAATGAAGTAGTTGTGCCTTCATGGCATTTTTATGTTGGATATAAAAGGAATAATGGTTTTTTTGAAAGGGCAAATAGTTTGTTGGAGTTTTCTTACGGTTATTCTTATGGTGGATTAGATTATACACTGGCTATTCAGCCTCAGATTAGTTTTAATTTCACGCAAGACTATGCTGCGCTTCAAATAAATGCAACGACAATTTTCTGGACGGATATTGGGAGTTTTGAGTTTAATTATATTCCTGATATATATAACTCTAATAATGTTTCTTCAAATAATATAGTATTTAAATATAAGTCCAGGTTTTTTGGTGTATCGAATATCGGATTTGTTTTTTCAAATAATGATTATTTTTCGTTGGAATATGCTTATAGATTTTGATTCCATGGTCGCGCCCTATACCGAATGGCAATACAAAAAATAATATTTTTTATGTCCTTTTGACTTTGCATCAAATTACTCCCCCGGAAAATCTCCGTGTCTCTGCGCCTCTGTGTCAAAAAAATTTTAACCACAGAGGACGCAGGGGTACACAGAGAAAAGCTGGGGTATGTCGGGTTAAGTTTTTAAAATCTAGCAGAAATTTGAAGACTATATTTGATCGATAATCTTTTTTCTTGACGCAGAGATACAGAGGCGCAGAGTGGGTAATAAGCTTATGTGTTTGTAATAGATGTAAGCATGATTTCATTGTTCCTGCTATGCGGAGAAATAATACAAAAAACAATATTCTTCGCGTCCTTCGCGACTTTGCGTCACCCCCCCCCCTAGAAACCCTCCGTGTC
>DRNA01000171.1 GCA_011322365.1 Aeromonadales bacterium
ATATTGTTCCAGTATCGGCTTTTCATATTCATATATATTATACATTTCTCCATTAGTATAAATATAAAGCAGGGAACCTAACTTTTCCCGTGGAACTGGCAGCGGCAGATCATGATTTTCAGCCCTTTCCTTTAACCATTTTAGCTGTGTGATCATCCGCCCCTGTGCACTATTATCCGTTTGCTTAAAATGACTTAAATACCCCTTTAACAACAGATTACAGTTTTTAATTATATCCAGTCTCTGTTCTTCGGTATCGACCATTTTATAACTGTGTGACCTCATCCAACAGTTTCTGACTTTCACGGTCTGCATCTTCCGGTGTTAACCAGCTATCTGGTCTGCGTCCGTTAAAGATTAAATTATCAACTATTGAAAACAGTTTTTTTCCCTCAGGATATAAACGAATTAAATATTCAACTTCTACATAATTAGGATAATCCGGCATACATGCCCCAACTGGAGGTTCAATTTTTTCTTCTATAATTAGTTTCTTTAACTTTTCTAATTCTTTAAAAAATCCTTCACGGTAATTTTCAAGTTCATAACTGGATTTTTCTATTAGCAGTATTAAGGCATCAATAATTCGTACAATATAGGGAAAATATTCTTTTTTGGTTAGTAATCCTCCTTCTTCTGTTAATGTAATTAACCGATCCATTATTTTTTCAATTGTCTCTTTATTATATTGTTCCAGTATCGGCTTTTCATAGTCATATACCGCATAAATTTCTCCGGTGGTATAAATATAAAGCAGGGAACCCAGTTTTTCTTTTGGTACCGGAAGCGGCAAATCATGATTTTCAGCACGTTCCTTTAACCGTTTTAGCTTGGTAATCATCCATCCCTGCGCACTATTATCCGTTTGTTTAAAATGGCTTAAATAGCCGTTTAATAACAGACTACAGTACTTGATAATATCCAGCCGCTGTTCTTCGGTATTGACCATGATTATTCCTTCGGGATCAGTTTGATTTTGGAGGCATCAAGTGTTGCCTTTGTGCTGCCGCCTTTTAATAATTGACTTATAGATCATCTATTCAGTCTTGGTCCAAAATCCTTGATACATAATCCATAATTAAATACCTATTTTATTTACCCTGATTTGGAGTTTTTAGCTGGATGGCTTCTAACTAATAGTTTAGGTCGATATACCATATGATTTTTTATACTCATAATCTATCTCACATAACATATCTGCTAATTCAGGATTTCCAGAATCAATTTCCCTTATTGCTTGAACTCCCATAATTATTTCTTTTACACGTTTTTTGTCAGCCTCTTTTTTTTGATTTCCATACGCATCAAAATCATCTATTATAAAATTGAGTTGCGAAGATATAGAATGCCATAAATTGTAATCTGGATTTTCTTTTTCAAGTTTAGCAAGAATGTCTTTTGCTTTTTTTGTTTTTAATAAAATATTCATATTTACCTCTTATAAATTTTATTTACCACTGATAACACTACTGTCCATAATGAAATATTGAATTCCACCACCATCAGTTGAAATGGTTTCACCTGGTATAGACCAGGTGTCATCTATTTTTGCCGCGCTCGATTGTAAGACTTCGATTTTGTCAATTGTTTTATAAACATTAACTTGTTTTTTAACAATTTTACCAGTATTCCAATCTTTTGCTTTACTAGAAATGCCAACACTTGAGGGTTTTACTCCCGGTTCAGTATAATAATATCCTTGAGGACCATTTGGAACCTGGTACTGATACAGTAATTTGTCTTTTGGAAGTACAACTACTTCAACAGGCTTATTAAAATCTATTCCCATCATATGCCCTTCAATTTTTGCTTTAGGCATTCGTTGTTTTTCATAATAAGCTGAGGCAATTTTTTTTCGTGCTGCATTATGTTTAGCCGTTTTTCCTGTCGATCTTGCTAAATCAATATCTTTTTGTGATAAATTTTTACTCTTTGCTCCAATACTTCTATCCAATATTGAATCTGACTTCAATACATTCTTTGAATCAATCCTCGAATTCTGCACCCCTTTAAACTGACCTTTTGCCCGCCTGCGTTTTAATAATTTCTTTAATTGCTGCATCAGCGGTTTCAGTTTTTTCAGTTTGCCCAGGTGGCGGATACTGGCGGCGGCACCAAAGCCGGCGGTGACAATGGTTAATAAAATATCAAACACTACCTGACCACCCGTTTCGGTGTATTCCAGGGGATGCTGGACCTGCAGGTAATCGCCGGCAAAATCTTTCAGAATTGTGTGGGTTTCCTTATCACTTATTAAGGCAGCATAAAGTTCTAAATCTTCATCCGCAAACTGTTGCAGTTCTTTATGTGCCGCTTTAAGTGCTTTTAAATCTTCCCTGAACTTATAGGGTGCGGTAATGGGATTGGTTCGCAGGGCCAGTTCATAGACCAGTTTACCAGCCCCCTTAAGCATATCCCAGGCAAAAACAGCCAGACCTTTTAAACCGTTCCAGAAACCTTTTGCCGCAGCAATTTTGTAGATTTCATACTGTGCAAGGGCATTACTGCCGGGGAAATCCAGTCCAAAATAACGGGCATCGTTGAGTTTCTTTTCTATTACCTGGGCTTCTTTTTGCTCATCTTTAATAATGGCATTGAGTATTTGCTGGATTTCTTTTTGTGTCTGAGCAATTTCCTTATCAATATCCGGTTCGTATTCAACCTGGTATATTCCGGGTTTCTTTATCGGCAGCCAGTTTTGACCGGCATCATCCAGTTTACCGCGAAGCTGTTGACCGTCTGGTGCGGTTAATAGATAAGACGCCCGTTTAGCAGGTTCCTGCTGGCCTTTATCATCGGGGTAGCTGAGCGTGTGTTCCAGTTTCAGCCAGTACTGTTTTTCCTTAGGCGGTTCCGGTTCTCTGGGTAAGGGTGCCAGCGGATGAGGTTCCGGTTTAAGCAGCTCCCGGGCAATGGTGCCTTTGTAGCTGATGGTTTTCGGCTCGTGCGGCTGCTGTGGATCGATGGGTTTAAAGCTCTGGCCAGGGCGATCCTTATCGGCTTCGGCGGCCAGCAGCGGTGTCTGCGGCTGGGCAGCTGCCGCCAGTGAACCACCGGTGCCTGTATTGACTGGCCAACCACAGAGGAACTTTTGCGGGATATGGCAGAGCGTTTAAGCCCTGTTTTAAAAAAACGCAGACGGGTCTGAGCAAATACATATAACACTGTAGTTTTATAACTCTGTGACTTCATCCAGAAGTTTCTGACTTTCACGGTCTGCATCTTCCGGTGTTAACCAGCTATCTGGGCGACGGCCGTTAAAAATAGCATTTGATACTATTCTAAAAAGCTTTATATCTTCTTCGTAATTCATATCAAAGATAAATTCAATCTTAATAAAGCTTGGATAATGCGATTTATAGGTCATCAAAGGCGGGTCAATGTCATTTTCATTTAAACGTTTTTGTATATCCCTTAAATCATGAATAAATTTATCTTTATAACCTTCAAGATTAAAGTCTGATTTTTCTATTAACAGTATTAAGGCATCAATAACTCGTACAATATAGGGGAAGTATGCTTTTTTGGTTAGTAAACTTCCCTTGTATGTCAGTGATATTATCCTTTGCATTATTTTTTCAATTGTTTCTATATTATATTGTTCCAGTATCGGCTTTTCATATTCATATATATTATACATTTCTCCATTAGTATAAATATAAAGCAGGGAACCTAACTTTTCCCGTGGAACCGGCAGCGGCAGATCATGATTTTCAGCCCGTTCCTTTAACCATTTTAGCTGGGTAATCATCCGTCCCTGTGCACTATTATCTGTTTGTTTAAAATGGCTTAAATAACCGTTTAATAACAGGTTACAGTTTTTTATTATATCTAGTCTCTGTTCTTCAGTATCGGCCATTTTATAACTGTGTGACCTCATCCAACAGTTTCTGACTTTCACGGTCTGCATCTTCCAGTGTTAACCAGGTGTCGGGTCGACGACCGTTAAAGATTAAATCATCAACTATTGAAAAAAGTTTTTTTCCCTCAGAATATAAACGAATTAAATATTCAACTTCTACATAATTAGGATAATCCGGCATACATGCCCCAACTGGAGGTTCAATTTTTTCTTCTATAATTAGTTTCTTTAACTTTTCTAATTCTTTAAAAAATCCTTCCCGGTAATTTTCAAGTTCATAACTGGATTTTTTTATTAGCAGTATTAAGGCATCAATAACTCTTACAATATAGGGGAAGTATTCTTTTTTGGTTAGTAAACTCCCTTCATACGTTAGTGATATTATCCGTTGCATTATTTTTTCAATTGTTTCTTTATTATATTGTTCCAGTATCGGCTTTTCATAGTCATATACCGCATAGATTTCTCCTGTGGTATAAATATAAAGCAGGGAACCCAGTTTTTCTTTTGGTACCGGCAGCGGCAGGTCATGATTTTCAGCCCGCTCCCTTAACCATTTTAGCTGAGTGATCATTCTTCCCTGAGGAGAATCATCAGTCTGTTTAAAATGACTTAAATAACCATCTAATAACAAATTGCAGTA
>DRNA01000172.1 GCA_011322365.1 Aeromonadales bacterium
AGGTCTGTTCGATATAGATGGCGTGATGCGTGGTAAATATATGAGCAAGGCGAAATTTTTCTCCGCATTGGATCAGGGTTTTGCTTTTTGTGATGTGGTGTTGGGTTGGGATTCCAGTGATGAGCTTTATGATAATGTCTCTTATACCGGCTGGCATACGGGTTACCCTGATGCTCCTGTCAGAATCATTCCGAATAGTTGTCGTGCGGTGCCTTTTGAAGACAATATGTTGCTGTTTATGGCGGAATTTTGTCAGCAGGCGGAATCTCTTTGCCCACGTGGCGTGCTACGAAAAGTGATCGAAAAAGGCAAAGCGATGGGTTTTGAAGCGAGCGCGGCGTTTGAATATGAATTTTTTATGTTTAATGAAACCCCAGAGAGCATTCGCGAAAAAAACTATCAGAATCTTTCCCCCATTACTCCCGGCTCGTTTGGTTATTCCATGCTACGAAATTCTGTTCATGCGGAACTTTATCAGCAATTATTAGCCCTTGCCGAAGCAATGGATTTTCCCATCGAAGGACTGCACACCGAAACCGGGCCAGGCGTTATTGAAGCCGCTATTACCTATGATAATGCCAGCAATGCAGCAGATAAGGCGGCACTATTTAAAACCTTTACCAAAATCTGGGCACAGCGTAATAACATGATGGCAACCTTTATGGCGAAATGGTCTGAAGATTTGCCGGGACAAAGTGGTCATATCCATATTTCGTTAAAAGACAGTAACGGTAATGCCGCTTTTTTTGATGAGACTAAAGAGCACAACATGAGTGAAATTCAACGCCATTTTGTCGCTGGACAACAACAGTTAATGCCAGAATTTTTAGCCATGATAGCGCCAACGGTGAACAGTTATAGTCGCATGGTGCCGGGTCAATGGGCACCCCTTAATGCCACCTGGGGCATAGAAAACAGAACCACCGCGCTACGGGTTATTCCAGGGTCAGAAAAATCCCAACGGGTAGAGTACCGGCTGGGCGCGGCCGATGCGAATCCTTTCCTGGCATTAGCCGCTGCACTGGGATCAGGGCTTTATGGCATAGAACAAAAACTGCAGCCAACGGCCGCGATTGAAGGTAATGCCTATGAACAGGAACAACCAGAAGCTCTGGCACTACCGCAAACCCTAACTGAAGCGGCACAGCGTTTAAAGCAGTCCGAGGTTGCCAACAATCTTTTCGGATCAGATTTTGTCGATCATTTTGCCGCCTCCCGAGAGTGGGAAGAACGCCAATTTCGCCAAAAGGTAACCGACTGGGAGTTGCAGCGTTATTTTGAAATTATCTAGGTAATGGTCAATAGTGTTTGTGCTTAAATTCCTTCGGGGTCATTGGACTAAGAGCAAATCTTTAAATTGACTTGCACTGATCCCATTATTTTCAGAAGACTAAAACGACTACTAAATTCAAAAGCGAAAACCGTCAAGGGGAGATTACCGAATCTCCCCTTAACAATCCCCTGCGGCCCCCCGATCGCAAGCCCTGCGGGTCCCCGGATTGAAAAATGTGCTTTCGAGTGGTCGTGCTACACAGACGTCCTGTCTGATCGCACTCAATCAGGCGTCCATGCCTGATTGACCACTGAGCACATTTTTAAATCCGGCTTGCTCAAAGGGGGGAATCTCACCCCACTGTTCTATCTGAGAAACTTGTTCCTAACTATGAACGTACACTAGACTTCACATATGAAAATGTATTTTTTTCGAAACACGAAACACGCGCCTGAATTACTCAGTCATCTTGAGCGAAGTATAATGAAGTCGAAAGATCTTAAGAACCCACAACCAAAAGTTATTCAAAACATGTCCTACTTTGAGAAAAATATCTAATGTCCAGACATCACGCATCGTCAGCGATATATCAAGTGAACATAAATTCTGTGAAAGCTAAAAATCAAATTTATGAGATAAAAATAAATTTTCGACATTCACTATGTTTGGCATGTAAAGCACAAAAGAAAGCACAAAAGGGACAGACACTTTCCCATTGTTGCTGAGTACTTTTTATCTAGGAGTGCCTGTCCTTATTTCCTTGAACAATTGTTTGTCTTGGGTTTAACCATACCTTAAAACTGCCTTGTTTTGTATAGCAAAATTACTAATGTTGAATTTTTCCTTACCCTGAAAGGTTTAGACAGCAGACAGGGCTTTAGTTATCGACCTTTTGTTTTAACAATTTAAACTTTGGAAAGAGTAAATAACGCCGCAATATGGGGCGCATAAATGCTTGGCTAAAATTGGCGACGAAGGAGCACAAGCCAAGCGTGTGGAGTCCTACACATAATTACCTTGTAAGCTACGCCCAAGTGCTGAACGAATTATGTTTATGTTTATCTTATTTTTACCCCAAGTCGCAACTGAAGACTGTTTGTAAGGGGAAGGATGAGAATTAATATAAATATTGTCCTTTTCAAACTTGATAGTGATCAGTTCTCCCCAACTTCTCCATGTGCGCTTTGTCTCTGCAATGATTTCAGAGTTTTCCTTACTCTCCAACACTTCCCAATCATGCTTTATTATTTCTTCCAAGCAAATCATATAATTTGCACTCGTACCGGGAAAATTCAGCGCTATAACTTTTAAATTTTCTTTTTGTTTAAAATGGAAACCCAAAGCCATTAACGTAAATGGAACAGCCATAATCAATGCTATTGGATCGAACTCAAGCATGAACAATGAGTACCCAGCCAAACCAATAAAAAAAGCGGGCAACACATACAGGAAAAACCAATCTTCCTTTCTCGGCTTTAGTTCTTTCTTCAACGCATACTCCAAGTGCAGCTAAAGCCTAGCTCACCGCGCTGAGTGATGTGGCGACTTTTTTGTTGTACTTTGCAAAAAATGCTACACATTACGAAGTCCGGTGGAGCTACTTGTTAGAAATTTATTCATTTATTACCAACCCATAATACTCAATGATTTGCTTTGATGGGTATAGAAATTGTTTGTATCTCGCCCACTCAGGGTCTTGTTTTACATTTATATATGGTTTGCGGTCTTGGCAGTGTGTTGAGTAAAAACTGTTTAAAGCTTGCTCCGCTTCTTCCTTATTTTGTACGTAAATATAGTGCAACTGTTCATTTTGATAAGTAAATGTGCCTACATACTTGATTGGTATTTTTGACTCTAGATAGCTAACGAGAGCTTCTTGCAATTTGTTTAAACTATCGATTTGATTTGGACCAGGAAGGCCTTCTGTGTTCAATTTTTCATAGGTTATGCCAGTAACCATGACAAAAGGGTAATCAGTGACTGGAGCCAATTTGTTAAATCTCAAATCAACACGAGTAGAACTAGGACCATTCTCTTGGCTGGATAGATAAGACCACCACTGTTCCTCAGCGGCTACTAAACCCGAAAAAAACAAGCCTATTACTATTATGATTCGGGACATTATTAGTCTCATTTTATTTCTATCAGCTAATTCTAACGCAAATGGCATCTTAATACTTTTCACTATAATTCTTTTCTACTCTCATTTCAATTTGTGCCTTGTATTACTCATAATTTAATTCAAAGACTTTTTGTTTATTAACCTAAATCTCTAAACTCTAATAAACACGGGTTTGTTAGCCTCTTCTCCATTTAGGTTGTTTCTTTTTTAGCTCGTTCCATGAAATATATACGCTGATGTTTTGACTTTCAAATTTAGACAAAATAGGCATTTTGCCTTTGTTTTCTGAAAGGCACTGCTAAAAGCCTGATGGTTTTTTGGGTAGTTTTGGTTTTCTGTAACAATGTATGGTTGAGGGTTCTTAAGATCCTTCGATAAACTCAGGATGACAAAAAAGCGAGTTTCGAGAAATGATAGATTTTTAATAGTTATAAGCTTGAACAGAGGAGTGGGCTCCCCCCTTTAAGCAAGCCGGGTTTAAAAATGTGCTCAGTGGGCAAACGGATATGGACATCCGATTGAGTGCGATCAGACACGGACAAGGTGAATGCCGTAGGCAGAGAGGGTGACCTGGGTTAAGTCTGTGTAGCACGACCACTCGAAAGTACATTTTTAAATCCGGGGTCCCGCAGGGCTTGCGATCTTGGCCGATAATAGCTTATCTCCAGGGAAGGAGTGTATGCAATAATCATGTTGGGAACATGATTTGTCCTGCATGATCGGCATTCTCACCATCCATGGTGATCGGGCCGCAGGGGATTGTTAAGGGGAGATTCGGTAATCTCCCCTTAACGGTTTAGGCTTTTCACTTCCAAAGCAATAGATATACAATACCGGCCATTATTGGTTAGAATAACTTATCATTGCCCCAACAGTTATAAACACTAAAAAACACTATGCACCCAAAACAGATCACCCGTTCACCTATTGATGATTCCATTTATGTGGAGCGAGAATTGGCCAGCCCTGGTGCTATTGAAACTGCTCTGGTTACAGCCAGTAAAGCCCAGCAGCAATGGCAGAAAACTGGTGTGGCCGAACGGGCGGCCATTTGTCATGCTATGGTGGATGCTTTTATTGCCAATGAAGATGAAATTGCCGAGCAACTTTGCTGGATGATGGGACGGCCTGTTCGTTATGCTAAAGGTGAGGTGGCGGGCATGGCTGAACGTGCGCGTTATATGATTGATATTGCGGCTGAGGCTCTGGCGCCCATTGAATTAGCTGAAAAACCGGGGTTTATTCGTTACATTAAACGCGAACCTCTGGGCGTGGTTTTTGTGGTTGCGCCCTGGAATTATCCCTATCTGACGGCGGTTAATAGCATTGTTCCAGCAATTATGGCGGGCAATGCGGTGCTATTAAAGCACTCGGCACAAACACCTTTATGTGCTGAGCAGTTTGCCCGTGCATTTGATTTGGCGGGGTTGCCTGAAGGCGTGTTTCAATATTTGCACATGAGTCACAGTGATACGGAAAATATGATTAAAAATCCATTGATTGACTATGTGGCTTTTACCGGCTCAGTAGCTGGTGGTGAAATGGTTGAACGGGCCAGTACCGGTCGTTTTATTGGCAAAGGTCTGGAACTTGGCGGTAAAGACCCTGCCTATGTGCGTGCTGATGCCGATATTGATTACGCCGTTGAAACCTGTGTGGATGGGGCATTTTTTAATTCCGGTCAATCCTGTTGTGGTATTGAACGTATTTATGTAGCCGCTCCGGTATTTGATGAGTTTGTGGAAAAAGCGGTGAAATTAATCAACGAGTATCGATTAGGCCGCTCCGATGAAATGGAAACAACTTTAGGTCCAATGGTAAGGGCCAGTGCAGCTGATTTTGTGCGAGGGCAAATTGATGAAGCCGTTAAAGCCGGTGCCATCGCACATATTGATAGCGGGCAGTTTCCTCTGGATCAACCGGGTTCTGCTTATCTGGCGCCGCAATTGTTAACCGGCCTGGATCACTCTATGAGCCTGATGCGAGATGAGAGTTTTGGACCGGTAGTGGGTGTGATAAAAGTTGACAGTGACGAACAAGCCATTGATTTGATGAATGATTCAGAATTTGGCCTGACCGCTTCTGTTTTCAGTTCGGATATTGAGGCGGCAACCGCAATTGGTGATCAACTGGATACCGGGACCTTTTTTATTAATCGTTGTGACTATCTTGACCCCGCGCTGGCCTGGGTCGGGGTTAAAAATTCCGGGCACGGTTGTACGCTTTCTGCGCTGGGGTATCACAATTTAACACGCCCTAAATCTTATCATTTAAAAACTGAAATTTGAGAACGCATATGGCGCTTGAACAATTTACCGCTAACTGGAACTACCCCACCAATATTCGACAGGGTCTGGGACGAATCAAAGAACTGCCGGATGTCTGTAAACAACTGGGTATGCAAGCGCCTTTATTGATTACCGATCCCGGACTTGCCGAAATGACTATAGTGACATCGGCTTGCAAAGCCTGTTGTGATGCCGGCCTGAGTTGTGAAATATTCTCGGATATTGTCAGTAACCCCACCGAGGAAAATGTGGCAAAGGGTGTTGAAGTCTATGGGCAAGGCGATCATGATGGCGTGATTGCCTTTGGTGGTGGCTCGGCCATAGATGCGGCAAAAGCGGTGGCATTGATGGTGGGACAGGATCGTCCATTGTGGGATTTCGAAGATATCGCGGATAACTGGAGCCGGGTGAATGTGGCTAAAATGGCTCCGGTTGTTGCCGTGCCCACCACGGCAGGCACCGGCTCGGAAGTGGGGCGTGCCTCGGTGATTACTGACAGTAAAAATCACATTAAGCGACTCATTTTTCATCCAAAAATGCTACCTGAAATGGTGATTCTGGATGCGGAATTAACCTTTGGGCTACCGGCTCATCTGACTGCTGCAACCGGCATGGATGCGTTTTCACATGCACTGGAAGCCTACTGTGCCGATTATTATCACCCCATGGCTGAAGGTATTGCATTGGAGGCCATCCGGCTGGTAAAGGATTATCTGCCTCGGGCCACCGAAAATGGCCAGGATCGGCAAGCACGTTCTCAATTACTGGTGGCATCCACCATGGGGGCTACGGCATTTCAACGGGGGCTGGGTGCGATGCATGCACTGGCACATCCATTGGGCGCACTTTATAACAGCCACCATGGTTTACTGAACGCTATTCTGATGCCCTATGTTTTGCAGGCTAACCGAGCGGCAATCGAAGTAAAAATAGCACGATTAGCCACTTATCTTGAGCTGCCTGATACCACTTTTTCCGGGTTTTTACGATGGGTAGTTGATTTGCGCGAACAACTGGGTATCCCGCATACCCTGGCTGACATTAATATTGATGAGGCTAAAAGTGAACAGATAGGGCAAATGGCTTTCGACGATCCCAGTGCTGCTGGTAACCCCGTGGCGTTTAGTGCATCTGAATACCGTCAACTTTTTGAAAACGCGCGCAGGGGTCGGTTATCGCTTGATTAAATGGATCGCCATGCGTTAGATTGACATAACAGCGTTTTAGCCGCAATTTCGGACTATATACTCGGACCATATACAAAATGCATACAGCCTGCCATGAGTGCGATCTGTTAGTCGATATTCCTGACCTGCCCGAAGGCAGTAAAGCAGTTTGTCCGCGCTGTGATTATGTCATTACCTCAAAGCACAGGAATTCACAGGATCGGGTTTTGGCTTATGCCATCACCGCCTTAATTTTTTTGATATTATCATTTATTTTTCCTTTTTTAACCTTTAGTGCTCAGGGCCAGGATAGAACCGTGACTCTGGTACAGAGCATTACCGTACTGGCTAATGAGAATTTTATCAGTCTGTCGATTATAATTTTCAGTGCCATTATAGTTATACCGGCATTGTATTTGTTAAGTGCTATCTACATTTATATTTCGTTTAAAATAAAAAAATTATTGCCCTATACGGTCACCCAGTTAAAATTAATCGGGCATTTACAGCATTGGAGTATGGCTGAGATTTTTCTTATCGGTATTCTGGTTAGCTTCGTTAAAATTGCTTCATTAGCCGATGTGACACTTGGTCTGTCATTCTGGTCTTATGTGCTGTTTATTATTTTTATGACAGCGACTATTTTACATATTGATCAACATCAGGCCTGGCGCTGGTTAATTGCTTTAAATCCTGAAAAACAAAGTAAACAGCATATTCCATCTGATTATAAAAGTTGTGATGTCTGTATGAGTCTGGCAGAAGCAGGTGCAGAACACTGCCTTGTATGTGGCTCTAAGTTACATCATCGCATTGAAAACAGTTTACAGAAAACCTGGGCTCTTTTAATTACCTCGGTCATATTATATATTCCTGCAAACCTGTTGCCGATTATGCATACGGTTTTTCTGGGTGAAGAAACAGCCAATACCCTATTAGGTGGTGTACTGGTTTTGTGGAAACACGGTTCCTACCCTATCGCCATTATTATTTTTATTGCCAGTGTGCTGGTGCCAGTGATAAAAATAGTGATACTGTCATGGCTTTGTTATAGCATTCAAAGCCGAAGTCAGAAATCGTTTAAACAAAAAACCCGACTTTACCGTTTTACCGAATTGATTGGACGCTGGTCAATGGTGGATGTGTTTGTAGTAGCGATATTAGTGGCACTGATTAAATTGGGTAATATCATGAGTATTTATCCCGGTTGGGGTGCAGTCGCTTTTGCTGGTATGGTGGTGACCTCGGTGTTGGCTGCAATGAGTTTTGATCCAAGATTAATATGGGATAATGCAAATCAAGAGAGTGATCATGAGTGAAGAAAAACACATTCCTCAAGCAAAAGTGAAACCATTAACTTCAATTTCAAAAATCTGGTTAATTCCAATTGTTGCACTTTTTATTGGTGCATGGATGATATTTTTTCATCTTTATAGTAAAGGACCATTAATAACCATAAGTTTTAATACAGCTGAAGGTGTTGAAATTGGTAAAACGAAAATAAAAATAAAAAATGTGGATGTGGGTGTTGTAGAGGACATTGAACTCAGTGAAAAACTTGACCGGGTGATTGTCACGGCGAGGATTCACAAACAGGACAGTAAATTTTTGACCACCGGTAGTGATTTCTGGGTGGTAAAGCCGAGAGTGGGTAAGGGTGGCATTTCAGGATTAAGCACGATTCTTTCGGGTGCCTATATAGAATTTGCACCGGGCCTTACCGATGAGAAAGCAGATAGTTTTGAAGGTCTGGACAGTGCACCGGTAACACCATCTGGAACCAAAGGACTGCATGTGACATTAGAAAGTGGTGCTTTTCGATCGCTGGATGTGGGTGATCAGGTATTATTTCACGGCGTTGAAGTCGGGCGCATAGAATATGTTTATTTTAATACAGAAGAACGTCGTGTGTATTATGATGCCTTTATCGAAAGTCCCCATGATGAACTTATTACCACTAACACCAAATTCTGGGAACTCAATGGTTTTGAAATTGAATTGTCTGCCAATGGGATTGAAGTACAAACCGGCACATTGGAAACCATGATTTCCGGAGGTGTTACCTTTGATGTGCCTAATAAAATGCCTAGGGGAGAACGTGTTACCAGGCGAAAAGTATTTACCGTTTACCCGAGTAAAAATTCCATTAATGATAATCAATATCGGTATTCGCTACAGTTTATTTTACTTTTTGATGATTCGATCCGGGGTTTAAAGCCGGGGGCACCGGTTGAATACCGTGGCATTAAGATCGGCAACGTTACCCGTACTGATATTGACTATAAACAGATCAGTAATATTCTTGATAAAAATACCTTCATACCTGTGATGATTTCTCTGGAGCCAGGGCGTATGGGTTTTGACGATTCAGAGCAGATACTTCCCAAAGTAAAAGAAGAAATAAAAAACCTGATTAAAAAAGGCTTAAGAGGTGCTTTAGGGACAGGAAATCTGCTCACAGGAAGCAAATATATTGAGTTACAATACGAGCAAGGGGTGACTCATGATATTGAGGAATTTGATACACTCACTGTTATCCCAACTTTAGAAGGTCAGTTTAGTCAGATCCTGAAAAAAGTCAGTAATATTATGGATAAACTGTATAAGTTGCCGCTGGAGCCAATGATAATCAGTGCAGACGACACATTAAAACAGCTGAGTAAAACCCTGACCGATTTTTCAACAGCCTCTAAACAATTAGAAATTTTGTTAAAGCAATCAACTGATACAGAACTTGTTAATACACTGCAAGAGACCCTGGACAATTTTTCCAGATTAGCGAGGGATTTTTCATCCGGGTCGAAAACAAATGAAGAGCTACAAAGCACCTTACGCTTTATGCGAAAAAATTTACAGGAACTGGAACCCTTATTGAGGCAACTCAATCAGAAACCGAACAGTCTTATTTTTTCTAATCAGAAAAATGAAGATATCGTACCTGAAGGACAAAACCAATGAAAAAAATAATACTTATACTTTCAGTTTTCTTTTTATTCAGCTGTACTTCATCTACTGAAAGAGTTCGCTATTATAGTTTGACTCTTGATAGTAAAATTCAGGCTCCGGTTAAAGATACTGTAAAACAAAAACAACTGGTTCTTATAGATCCCATTCGCTTAGCAAGATTTTTAAGGCAACCAGGGCTGGTGTTGCAAAGAGGTAATAATGAATTAATTACTGCTAACTATCACCGTTGGGCTGAACCACTGGATGAATTAATTAGTAAACTTTTACTAATTAATTTAAACAATAAAAGTGAGAGGTTTTATTTCGAATCTTCAGATGGTTTTATTCGTGAGTCTGGCGCACCCCGATTAAAATTATATTTTGATAAGTTTCATGCCACCGATCATGCGACGGTAGTTATTAGTGGGCGCTATGGATTAGTAGAGCCGGAAGCGAAAACACTTCAACTTACTGAATTTTCAATAGAAGAGATACAGACACATGACGGTTATCTGGATACCGTTGAAAAGTTGAAGAAGACACTGGATAAACTGGCAGATGAAATATTATTGACACTCAACAATATGAACCTTGATAGGCTTTAAATGAATAAAATAAAGATATTTCAGGTGGGATAGATTCATTATTCATAAGTAGCTAATTAAGAAAAATATAACTGAAAAATGGATGTCATCCCGACCTTGTGGAGGGATCTAAAAGCTTCAAAGCACATCTTCAAGTAGAGCGGGTATATAATTGCTCATGAATAAATCGCTTGAGCAAAGCTGCAGAAATAAATAATTTATTACAATATAAAATCTTATTCTTCACAAAAACACCTTAACCAGAGATGTTATTTGCACTCAATTCAGTTAACATCAATGATTCTCTGTTTTTATGCCAGGCAGCACGAGTATAAATTAATAGCCATAAGCCAATTGTTCACCCAGGAGATAAGTCTATGAAAGGGTTCAAAATCAGCAGCAGAATGATAAAAATTACAGCATTGGCGATGATCGGATGGTTAAATTTCGGTGCGGTAACAGCCTCAACTAAATTATTATCACAACCCGATATTTCCGATAATCAGATTACTTTTGTTTATGCGGGTGATATCTGGATCGCACAAAAAGATGGCAGCTTACCCAGACGCCTGACTTCAATGGCAGCTGATGAACAAAATCCTTATTTTTCACCTGATGGTAAATGGATTGCTTTTTCAGCTAATTATAATAATAACTTTGATGTTTATCTGATACCGACTTCAGGTGGTCAGGCCAGAAGACTGACCTGGTATCCAGCTGCTGACTGGGTTAATGGCTGGAGCCCTGATGGAAAGTTTATTTTATTTACCAGCCGTAGAGAAATGCGGCAGGGCCGTAGTGCACAGGCCTGGCAGGTGGCTGCAAAGGGTGGATTTCCAGGCAGGATTATGGATGCGATTGTACAACAGGCAAGTTGGTCAGCGGATGGCAAAACTTTGGCCTATCAGCCGTATATCACCGCTCATCGTGGTCCAAGTGGCTGGCGTAACCATCGGGGTGGATCAACGCCGCCGATCTGGATTTTATCCCCTGGTGCTAATAATTATATTGAAATTCCTCATGTACGAGCCAGTGATACCAATCCCATGTGGGTAGGAGGCGATGTCTTTTTTATCTCTGATCGCGATCGGGCTAAAAATATCTATCAGTATCAATTAAAAGATAAAAAACTGATACAGAAAACTCAGCATAAAAACTGGGATATTCAATCAGCTAATACCGATGGTAAAACGATTATCTTTAGCAGTGGCGGCGAGCTTCATCTTTTAAATCCAGAAAATAATAAAGTCACGGATATCAGTATTGATATCCACCCGGATCTGCCCGAACTTAGAACACAATGGAAAGATGCCATGCCGGCAATGGAAAAGGTGGTGTTTTCACCCACAGGTAAACGCGCTCTAATTAGTGCCAGGGGTGAAATCTTTACCGTACCGCTGAAAGAGGGTTCGGTAAGGAACCTGACAAAAACCGATGGTATACGAGAACGGGATGGGCTCTGGTCACCCAAAGGCGATAAGATTGCTTATAGTTCTGATAAAGATGGTGTACAAAAACTTATTATTCGCGATCAATATGGCGATAAAATTATCCACCGTTATGCTCTGGGAAAACCAGCAGATTATCAATTACTGTTATGGGCTGGTAAGGGCAATAAAATCATTTATGCCGATAATCATTTGCACCTCTGGTCCATCAATATAAATTCAGGTAAGCGCAGATTAATTGATACCAATAACAGACGATCGCCCTTTAATATTTCACTTTCTAAAGATGGCCGTTGGTTAGCCTACAATAAAAGTGGCGCTAATTTTTTAAGTAATATTAATTTATATGATTTTAAATCAGCAACACAAACAGTTTTAACCGATGGTATGAGTCTTGCTGATAATCCGGTTTTTAGCCCGGATGGGAAATACCTGTATTTTACCGCATCCACCAATGCTGGTACTACTGCGGTCGGTCTGGATATGAGCACTCAGGAGCGTCCGGTTAGAATGGGGATCTATGCGTTTGTTCTGGCAAAAGATGGTAAGTCGCCATTGATACCAACTTCAGATGAAGAAGAAATAAAAAATAAAGATAAAAAGACTGATAAGGATAAAACGGATGATAAAAACGAAAAGGACAATGTGGTAAAAGTGGATTTGGCCGGCATTCAAAATAGGATGGTCGCTTTACCTGTTGATCAGAAGGCGTATTCTGCATTGAATGTCACAGCGGATGGTAACTTATTGTATATCAATACTGATCAACCCGGTGACAGTGTCAAAGCTAACGGAAATCCGGAGAATGATAGTCGATTAGTCTACTTTGACATGGAAGATCAAAAGGTTGCCACTATAGTTGAACATGTTCGTCAGTTTAAATTAAGTGAAGATGGTAAACATTTACTCGCCATAACCAATGAAGGGAAAATAATTAGCGCGGAAATTAAAGAGAAAATAAAAGCGCCTTTAAAAACCGAACCATTAAATACCGCTGATGTTAAGCTGGAAATTAATCCACGCCATGAATGGTCGCAAATTTTTAATGAAGTCTGGCGAACAGAGCGGGATTATTTTTATGCGAAAAATATGCATGGTCTGGACTGGAAAGCGCTGGGTACAAAATACCGTAACCTGTTACCCTGGGTTGCTAGACGAGCAGATCTTAATCGGTTAATGGTGGATATGATTTCAGAAATGGAAGTGGGTCATAATCGAGTTTTTGGTGGTGACCTTCCAAAAGAAAAACCTGTTCCTGTGGGGCTTCTGGGTGCGGACATACGCTTAAAAAATAATACCTATGTGGTTGAAAAAATATATACCGGTGAAAACTGGAACCCGGCATTAAAAGCACCTCTGGCGGCACCGGGACTTGGCATTAAGGTGGGTGATAGTATTGTTGCTGTTAATGGAACCGCCGTTGATGGAAGTCGGAATCTGTTTTCTCTGTTTGAAAATACAGTCGGCAAGCAGGTCACATTGACAGTAAAAGCAAAAAACAGGCAACTAAAATCAAAGCATAAAATTAAAAATAAAACCCACAAAGTCATTATTGAACCTATCGCCAATGAAAGGGGTTTACGCTTCTGGTCGTGGATTGAAGAGAATCGTAAAGCCGTAGATAAAGCCACTAAAGGGAAGGTCGGTTATGTTTATTTACCGGATACGGCAGCGGGAGGTTTTACTTTATTTAATCGCATGTTTTTTGCCCAAACCGATAAGAAAGCCATGATTATTGATGAGCGTCGTAATAGTGGTGGACAGGCAGCTAATTATATCACCGACATTCTAACACGAAAATATCTTGCCAGCTGGAAAGATCGTGATGGTATGCTGTTTGATACACCAGGTGGCGCGGTATATGGTCCCAAAGTGATGTTAATTGATCAGGATGCAGGTTCTGGAGGTGATTTTTTACCTTACAGTTTCAAGCGTCTGAAAATTGGGAAACTTATTGGTAAAACGACCTGGGGAGGATTGATAGGTATTGCCGCAAATCGTCAAACCATTGATGGTGGCATGGTGCTGGTTCCCTTTTTTAGATTCTTTACACCAGAGGGGGAATGGCATGTTGAAAATGAAGGTGTATCGCCAGATCTGGATGTGGTGTTAAATCCGGTGTTGGTGAATAAAGGCCGTGATACGCAACTGGAAGCTGCCATAAAAGAAGTTTTATCTGAATTGAAAACCTACAAGCCCATAAAAC
The DNA here is from genome assembly GCA_011322365.1 of Aeromonadales bacterium. GTDB lineage: Bacteria > Pseudomonadota > Gammaproteobacteria > Enterobacterales > DRNA01. The sequence goes on from DRNA01000172.1 coordinate 14,034, forward strand.
GGGAAAAAGCACCAGGGTTGCCAACTAAAGTTGGTCAGTAATATTCAGAAAAAAAAGCTAATCCATCTGCATAAGTAAGTCATAAGTAGGTACTTAAGAAAAATATAACTGAAAAAGGGGCGTCATTACGAGAGCTTGCCCCATGACCTTAGGGAGTGCTTTGGGTGCTGTAGTGGAGGAATCTTTCAGTGGCAGTAGTATGAGCAGAGCAAGATCTCTCCACTACGGTCGAGATGACAGGCTATTTTTTCTTAGAGATGCCATATAGTAATTTACTGTTTTACCAAAAAAAATAACATTCGGAAAAGTCATGTTTTTTATTAAAACTATAAATGCAGAAAATGCTGAGGGTAAATTAAAACAGATTTACCAGAGAGTAGCGGGGCCGGATGGAAAAATTGATCATATTTTGATCTCACACAGTTTACGCCCTCATACTCTTGAAGGACATATGCGCCTGTATAAAAATGTTTTGCATCATAGTGCAAATACATTGGAAAAATCACAACTGGAAGCCCTGGGCGTTTATGTGAGCATGCTCAATCAATGCAGTTATTGCGTAGAACACCATTTCCAGGGCTACAAAAAATTAATCAATGATGATGAACGTGCCGAGGCGGTACGTCAGGCAATGAAACAACAGACGTTATCAGATGTTTTTACCGAGCGAGAATTAACACTATTTCATTATGCAAAAAAACTGACCTTAAAACCTGCAAGTATTGTTGAGGAGGATATCAAAGAAATGCGTCAGGGTGGTTTTGATGATGGCGAAATACTTGAAGTGAATCAGGTGGTGGCCTATTTTAATTATGCAAATAGAACCGTGCTGGGTTTAGGCGTAACATTAGAAAAAAGTGGTATTGGTTTGTCACCGAATGATAATGATGATGAGGAAAACTGGGGGCATAAATAATGGAATTTAAAAATGCCAGAAAATAATATTAACCAGACGGATGACATCTCTGAAAAAGACTATCTATTGGAGGTTTTGCTGCACTGTAAAGATCTGGAACAGACCCTGTCTTTTTATACCGACCAATTACATTTTAACATAGAGATGATCTTTCCCGCAGATGAACCTGGAGTGGCTTTGCTGTCAGGTTTTAATCAGCGTTTCCGCTTACAGAAAGACGGCCTTAAAGATCATAGTACTTTTCAGGTAAGGGGCGATTTTCCTGAAGAAAAAACTATCATCGCTCCCAACGGTTCGGAGTTTCACTTTATTCGGGCAGACGAGGAAATTGTTCTACCCGAACTTAAGCCCTCTCTGGTTATTACCCATCTTGATAAAAATTCTCAGTGGCATAATGGACGGGCGGGAATGCGTTATCGAGATTTAATTCCCGACAGGCAGGGTGGACGTTTTATTGCCTCGCATATTCATATCCCTGATGTGGGTCCGGTGGCAGATTATGTGCACTTTCACAATATCCGATTTCAGATGATTTTTTGTTATAAAGGTTGGGTAAAAGTGGTTTATGAGGATCAGGGAGAGCCTTTTATTCTGTATGCGGGTGATTGCGTATTGCAACCCCCTCAAATACGTCATCGTGTACTTGAAAGTTCAGAAAATCTTGAAGTTATTGAAATTGGATCTCCCGCAGAGCATCTGACTTTTGCTGACAGAAATATGACCTTGCCTAATGAGAGCATTAACCGGGAAAGAGAATTTAAAGGACAGAAATTTGTTCGCCATGAAGCTGAAAAAGCCTGCTGGATCCCCTGGCGAGAGGCGGGTTTTGAAATGCGCGACCTGGGTATTGCTGATGCAACCAGAGGATTAGCCGGTGCTTATGTGATTCGTGCTTTAGAAAAAAAGGGACTGGTAAATAATTCACTCTCGGGCAGAACTACTGATTGTATTATTCACAAAGAAGAATTTCTGTTTTTGTTTATTCTCTCAGGTCAATTACAGGTTTTTATAGAAAGTCAGGGTGAAATACGATTAAACGCTGGAGATAGTTGTGTTATTCCCCAAAAGTTACCACACCGCATCATCGAATCTTCCGATGATGTTGAAATATTAGAAGTCAGATTGTCAGCAGATTTTAATCAGGTAAAAACTATAAATTGTTAAAATAGGGAGTTCGCGTGTCCAAACGCCCATTATTTACTAATCGATTGACCACCATCATTACCATGATTGGGGTCTCGGTGGGTTTGGGTAATGTCTGGCGTTTTCCTTATATGATGGGAGAATATGGCGGTTCAGCTTTTCTGTTTATTTACCTCATTTTCACTTTATTATTTGCCGTGCCCGCAGTGATGGTGGAGTGGGGATTAGGTCGCTCCACCCGAAGTGCGCCGGTAGGCGCTTTTACTAAAATGTGGGGGAACAGGGCCGGAACTATCATTGGCTTTATGTTGCTGTTTACGGTGTTGATAGCCGAATCTTATTATCTTTATGTGATCGCTAATATTACTTATGCTACCGGGTTTAGTTTGCTACAGGGTTTTAGTGCTGAGAATATTCCACTCTTCAAACGCAACCTGAGTGATCCCCTCATCCAGTATGGCATTATCCTGGTGTTGTTGCTGTTTTCTTATGTAGTTTTACACAAGGGATTAAAAAAAGGTATTGAGTCTATCAGCAAAATTTTTGTACCATTTTTTGCGGTAGTGATGATTTTTTTAATTGTGTTTGCGTTAAATATGGAACATGCCGGAAAGTATCTTTGGGCATTTCTTTCAGCTGATTTTTCTGAGTTGAAACCCATCCATATTTTTGCTGCATTGGGTCAGGCATTTTTCTCTTTAGGATTAGGGGGCACTTTTTTACTGGTATTTGGAAGCTATATGCGTAAAGAAGAGGATCTGGTTAAATCTTCTTTTTTTATGGCCATAGGAGATATCAGTGCCGCATTACTCGCGGGATTATTTATTGTACCCACGGTGTTGGCGCTGGGATTGGATATGAGTGCAGGGCCGGGGTTATTGTTTAATACCCTCCCCGAACTTTTTCAGCGATTACCTTTTGGACGTATTGCCGGATCTTTTTTTCTGTTGGCATTATTCATGGTGACCTTTATATCCAGTATTGCTGCTTTGCAGGTGTTGCTCAGCGGTTTGACCGAAGTATTTGGGAGCAAAATGAGTCGCAAAAGATTAATAATCAGTATTTTACTGGTAGTGGCAGTTATTATTTTACCCATTACTCTCCATCCTGATGTGATTGGATTACTTGATCTGGTGTTTGGATCGGGGATGCAGATATTGGGTAGTTTATTGGCGCTTCTGGCATTTAGCTGGGGACAGAGTAAGAAAGATGCCATAAAAGCCATTTTTGCTGGCACTAAAAATATAACACCCGATTCAACAATAAAACCCTGGCAACTGTATTTTTATTACTGGGTAAAATGGTGCGTTCCGCTGGTTTTGATAGTGGTGTTGGCCGGATATATTATTTCAAAACTGGGTTAATAACATAGCATTAAAGAGAGGTAAACAACATGACAGATAAACAGAAACAGGGTGTTCATGCTGTCAGTCAGGATTTTAAAGCCTATGAACAGGTAGAAAAAAACCAGAACTACCATCTGGCTGAAACCCCGGATGCCGATGAGTTCGATGAAGATTTTGTTATACAGACTCTCGATATGAGTGGGCTTCTAAGCGGCGACAAACAGGCCGGTAATTTATTTGCACAACAGTTAGGTAAAGCCATGGAAGAGATAGGCTTTGTTATTCTCACGGGGCATGGTGTGGATACTGCGCTTTATGAAGAAGCCCAAGTTAAAATAAAGCAGTTTTTTGAAACCATCAGTGAACAGCAAAAATTAAACTATCTGGCCCAACGAGAAGGTTCGGTAAATCAGGGTTATTTTCCGATAAAACAAACCACCATTATCCACCCCGATCTGGTGCAGGGATGGGTATTCTGTCGTCGCGCCTTTAATATGGATAACGACAGCGACTATCAGGAAGATAAATTCTGGCCGGAGAAACATTATGAAGCTTTTTTCCGAAAAATATGTCAGGCACATGAGAAATTGGTGTTGCCGATAATGCAGAGCATTCTGCATTATTTTGACTGTGACAAAACTTTATATGATGAAAAACTCACCCGAGCTAATTTTGGCTTCAGATTGAATTATTATCCGCCACTGAACGATGAAGACATAAGTTCTGGTGCAGGCAGAATGTTAGGTCATGAAGATGTCGATCTTTTCACACTATTACCCGCACAGGATCTGGATGGATTACAGGTGCTTAATCGGAAAAATATGAAATGGGTGAAACTCAAAGCGCCTCAGGGCAGTATTGTAATGAATACGGGTGACTACATGCAACGTATCACTAATGACCGCCTTCCTTCTACAACGCATCGTGTCAGCTCGCCTCGTGATGAGTCTCGAATGCGAAAGTGTAGAATTTCTTTTCCCATGGCCATCTATATCCGCGAAAATGAGTACCTTGAGGTGCTTCCCGGATTGGAAAACCCACACTACCCGCCCATTAAAGCCATCGACTTTCACACCAGAATCACCAGCAAATATTATGGTGATGATTATGCAATACGCCAGGAAAAATGAGCTATCTTGATGGGTAAAATTTCATACTTTTTGCTTTACATATATGATATAACATATATAATAAGAATCATATGTAAGCTATAGAGGTCATCAGGTTATGAACCCATTGAAATTTTATAAGTGTCTGTCGGATGATACCCGTTTGCGTTGTTTGCTACTTATTGAAAAAGAGCACGAGCTTTGTGTGTGTGAATTGACAGCCGCTTTAAAAGAGATCCAGCCGAAAATTTCTCGCCATCTGGCACAATTGAGAAAATGTGGTCTGTTAATCGATCGTCGCCAAAGTCAGTGGGTATTTTATCAGGTTAATCCACAACTGCCTGAGTGGTGCAAATTAGTGTTGACACAAACGTTGTCAGCTAACCCTGAATTTATTAAAAAAAATCTACAGCAATTATGCAAGATGGATGATCGGCCAGTTCGCCCGGATAGTTGCTGTTAAAAAAATTTACAACTGCATATATGGTTTTTCATATGCTTAAGTTGCGAGTTTTTATGAAAAATTGTCATCCTGAACGGAGCGTAGCGTAGTTGAAGGATCTTAAAATCTGGCATGGAATATTTAATTAAAAATTTATCTGGAGAGAGTTAATGTTTCAAGTATTTACCGATTTTGCCTCCTGGTTGATCTACGATGTATTGGGATTATCACCGGCTACACGACTGGGTGATGCGTTACATTTTTTTGTGGAAGATACCAGCAAGATATTTGCACTGTTATTGGTGATGATTTATGTGATTGCCATTTTGCGCGCTTCACTGAATGTTGAACGGGTGCGGGATTACCTGTCGGCCAAACATCGTGGTGTGGGTTATCTGCTGGGTGCGGGTTTCGGCGCAGTGACACCTTTTTGTTCCTGTTCCAGTATCCCGGTTTTTCTGGGATTTACATCGGCTGGTATTCCGGTGGGTATTACCATGACATTTCTTATTACTTCGCCATTGATTAATGAAATTGCAGTATTACTGTTACTGAGTTTACTGGGTTGGAAGATTACCGTTTTATACGTCATCATTGGTGTCGCTGTGGGAATGATGGGTGGCTTTTTTCTGGATTTAATCCATGCTGAAAAGTGGCTGCAGGATTTTGCGGCAAAAGCTTATGCAAAAGCGAAACAACGGGATGCGCTGATTAAAAAGGAAGCTGGTGACCAGCCTCTGCTGAGAACTGAGCAACAGAAAATACCCATGAAAGAGCGACATCAGTTTGCGAAAAAAGAAACGGTTGAAATTATTCGGCGGGTATGGATATGGGTTTTTATCGGTGTCGGTATGGGCGCAGCGCTACATGGAATTGTTCCAGACGGCTGGTTGCAGCAACACCTCGGTGAGCGTCAATGGTGGTCTGTACCTGCGGCTGTTTTTTTGGGTATTCCGCTGTATTCAAATGCTACCGGTGTTATTCCGGTGATGGAAAGTCTGATTACCAAAGGCTTACCACTGGGGACAACACTGGCGTTTTGCATGAGTACCGTAGCCGCCAGCTTCCCCGAATTTATTTTGTTAAAACAGGTTATGCAATGGCGCTTACTGGCGACATTTTTTATTGTGTTATTGATTGCATTTACGCTGGTGGGCTGGGTATTTAACGCCGCGGGTTTGATGTCATTAATAAGTTAATGAGTTACTAATGAAAGAGGAAAATAACATGAAAACTATTAAAGTACTGGGTAGTGGTTGTACTAAATGTGTTAAAACTGCAGAATTTATTGAAAAAGTTGCAACAGAAAAGGGTATAGATGTTTCCGTTGTAAAAGAAACTAATCCCGAGGCCATTATGGGTTACGGTGTGATGAGCACTCCGGCTGTTGTCATCGACGAAAAGCTGGTTCATAGTGGTACCATTCCAACAAAACAGGATATTATCAACTGGTTATACAGTTAAACTAATTAAATGTAATAAATCTTCATAGGTAGGTACTTAAGGCAAAGATAGTATGTCATCTCGACCGTAGTGGAGAGATCTCGCTCTGGTAGTACCTTTGACACTGTAAGATTCCTCCACCACGGTCGGAATGACACTTCTTTTTTGTTGTGTTTTCTCTTAAGTACCTACCTATGAATAAATCTTAACAATGGGAAAATAAAAATGACAGTTAATAACGCCGTTAATATTTTTGCCGGAACCGTGATCATGAGTTCATTGTTACTTGCTCACTATATGCAGCCGATTAATCTGGGCCATCCTGGTTGGATCTGGCTGACTTTTTTTGCCGGGTTCAATCTTTTTCAAATGGGTTTCACCGGTTTTTGTCCGGCTAAATTTTTATTTAAAAAATTTGGCCTGAAAGATTCTGATGGAAGTTGTTGTTCCTGAAACAACAAACCCTTACAGTAGTCATAAAGAAATCAACAGGTTAAATGGAGACAGATAATGACAATTAAACTGGGTATCAATGGCTTTGGTCGTATGGGCCGTTTGATTTATCGAGTGGCGACGGATATGGACAACCTGGAAATTATTCAGGTCAATGATCCGGGTGGTGATGCGCATACCATGGCTCACCTGTTGAATTTTGACTCGGTACATGGCCATTGGAAATATCAGGCAGAAGATGAAGGTGAAACGGTTAAGGTTAATAATCAACTGACGGCTTTCACTCAGAATCGGGCAATTAATGAAACCGACTGGTCCGGCTGTGATATTGTTATTGAAGCTTCGGGTCATTTCAAAAACAAAGAAATGTTACAGGACTATCTGCATCAGGGTGTTAAACGGGTTGTGGTAACAGCACCGGTGAAGCAACAGGGTGTGCTGGATATTGTTATCGGAGTCAATGATCAGCTTTATGACCCCGACAAACACCCCATTGTTTCGGCGGCTTCCTGTACCACCAATTGCCTGGCGCCGGTGGTGAAGGTTATTCATGAGAAACTTGGGATTGTTCATGGCTCTATGACCACAATTCACTCGGTCACTAATACTCAGGTTATCCTGGATGCCCCCTTAAAGGATTTACGGCGCTCGCGTGCCTGTGGCATGAGCCTGATCCCTACTACAACAGGTTCGGCCACGGCCATTACCCATATTTTCCCGGAGTTAAAAGGTAAACTGAACGGACACGCTGTTCGTGTGCCACTGGCGAATGCTTCATTAACCGATTGTGTATTTGAAGTCAGTCAATCGACCAGCGTTGAAGAAGTGAATGCTTTTCTAAAACAGGCATCTGAAAACGAATTAAAAAATATTATGGGTTATGAAGAGCGGCCTCTGGTTTCCATCGATTATAAAACTGATCCGCGGTCGAGTATTATTGATGCGTTATCAACTATGGTCGTTAACGGCACACAGGTAAAAATTTATACCTGGTATGATAATGAATGGGGTTATGCCAATCGGGCTGCTGAGTTGGCACAAAAGATTGGTACTATCGATCTTAGCCGATAATAGTCTCATGACCGTTTGAATCCATTCCGGGCTGGATAAAAACTTATGTTTAAACTTGTAAATCTGCCGACTGAAATTAAACAATACCTGATCATCACCGGTAATTACTGGGCTTTCACGCTCACCGATGGTGCGCTACGTATGCTGGTAGTGCTACATTTTTATGAGCTGGGTTACAGTCCGCTACAAATTGCCATGTTGTTTCTGTTTTATGAAATTTTTGGGGTGATTACCAACCTTATTGGGGGTTGGTTAGGGGCAAGTCTGGGATTAAACCGCACTATGAATATGGGGTTGGGTCTACAGGTTGTGGCACTTTCTATGTTGTTGGTACCCAACACCTTACTTACTATCCCCTGGGTGATGGCAGCACAGGCATTATCAGGTATTGCTAAAGATCTGAATAAAATGAGTGCAAAAAGTGCCATTAAAATTCTGGTGCCCAAAGAGGCTCAAAGCCAGCTTTATAAATGGGTAGCCATACTTACCGGATCTAAAAATACTTTAAAGGGTGCAGGTTTTTTCCTTGGGGGTGCATTGCTTACTGTCCTGGGATTTAAAGGTGCCATTTTTTACATGGCATCGTTGTTGGTTATTGTGTGGATATTCAGCTTAATGGCATTGAAGCAGGATCTGGGAAAAGCAACAGCCAAACCTAAATTCAGCGAGTTGTTTTCCAAAAGCAGGGCTATTAATTATCTTTCAGCCGCACGGATGTTTTTATTTGGTTCTCGTGATGTCTGGTTTGTGGTGGCACTGCCTGTTTATCTGGATGCGGTTTTCCATTGGGATCATTGGACCGTGGGCGGGTTTATGGCACTCTGGGTTATCGGTTATGGAATTGTTCAGGGATTTGCACCTAAAATCACCCAAAAAAAGACCTCAAAAGTACCCGATGGAAAAAGTGCCTTTGTCTGGGCGGTCGCCCTTGCCATTATTCCAGCATCCATGGCAGTAATGATGAGCAATCAATATCATCTGGTCGAGGTATTAATCGGTGGCCTGATGACTTTTGGTGTATTATTTGCGATTAATTCATCATTACACAGTTATCTTATTGTCAGTTATGCCAGTGATGATGGTGTCTCGTTGGATGTGGGGTTTTACTATATGGCTAATGCCATGGGGCGTTTAATGGGAACGGTTTTATCCGGCTGGGTATATCAGCAATTCGGTTTGGTTGCCTGCTTATGGATCTCGGCTATTTTTATTATACTCGCAGCCGCTCTGTCATTGGGCCTGCCTCAGCATAAAATTGCCCTGGAGCATCGATGAAAACAACTACTATCGGTCAGGCTGCGAAACAACTGGAGATCCATATTGAAACCATACGTTTTTATGAACGTAAGGGATTAATCGAACAACCCCAAAAACCCGAGAGCGGTTATCGGCATTATTCAACCGATATCATTAATCGTATTCGTTTTATAAAACGCGCCCAGGAACTGGGGTTTACTCTGAAAGAAATTGTTAATTTGCTCTCATTAAATGATCAACCCTGTACTCAGGTTCAGGATTTAGCGGAACAAAAATTGGCTTCCGTGCAGGAAAAAGTGAAAGATTTACAACGTCTTGAATTCGCTCTAAAGGAAATGATTGTGCAGTGTATGAACAACCCCGACGATGATCATTGCCCTATCATCGAAGCCCTTCAACCCTGAAAACGCCAAAGCTGATGGAATGGCTTGACTCCGTAGTAAAGTACGGGGTTTATACTGGAAAAAGTGATTGAAAACAGGTTGAGGACAATTGAAATGAACAATGTTTTAAGTTTGGTTACCCGAATTGGTGATAAGGCAAGCTCTCTGGGTGCTGTAGTCTCTGCTATGGGGTGTGCTATGTGTTTTCCCGCCATTGCCAGTTTGGGTGGAGCTATTGGCCTGGGCTTTCTGGAACAATGGGAATGGACTTTTATTAATACCTGGCTGCCTGCTTTTGCCTGGATTGCACTGGTGTTAAATGGATTAGGCTGGTTTAGCCACAGACAATGGAAACGAAGTGCCTGGGGCATGTTAGGCCCAATTTTATTGTTGTTGTCTTTGTACCCATTTTTCCCCTACGCCTGGAGTATTTATGTGACTTATTCTGCATTGTTTTTAATGGTGGCAGTCTCATTGTGGGACATTTTTTCGCCTGCCAACAAACACTGTGATAATGAGCGTTGTGAAGCCACTTCAACTACTAGCCAGGCTACAGGGGAATAATTATGACTGAAGTAAGCCGTTGTTGTTCCGATGAAAAATGTCAATCAGATAAACCGTTGCAGGTGGCCATTATCGGTAGCGGTTCAGCTGCATTTGCCTGTGCTATTAAAGCAGCAGAAGGTGGTGCCGAGGTGACCTTGATTGAAGGTGCTGAAGTGATTGGTGGGTGCTGTGTCAATATTGGCTGTGTGCCCTCTAAAATTCTAATTCGAGCGGCACAATTAGCACAGCAACAACGTTCAAACCCTTTTGAAGGTGTTGCCGACCATAGTCCTCAGATCAGTCGTGTATTATTGGCAAAACAACAAACTGCCCGAGTGGAAGAATTGCGACAGGCGAAGTATTTAAACATTCTACAATCAAATCCGGCTTTAAAGCTGTTAAAAGGCTGGGCTCGTTTTCAGGATAAAAACACATTTATAGTGAAAAAAGCAGATGGCAGTGAAAAGGCAATCAAGGCGGACAGAATTTTAATCGCCAGTGGTTCTACACCCATAATCCCGCCCATACCGGGTCTGGATAAAACACCTTACTGGACATCCACGGAAGCATTATTCTCAGAGCAATTACCCGAACATCTCATCGTTATCGGTTCATCTGTGATTGCGCTGGAAATAGCACAGGCCTATCGACGTCTGGGCAGTGAAGTGACTATTCTGGCTCGTCATCACCTGTTGTATAAAGAAGATCCATTATTAGGCGAAGAATTGACAAACTGTTTTGAAAAGGAAGGCATAAAAGTATGTAACCAGACACAGTCTTCGGAAATTTCGCATGATGGAAAGCAATTTACATTAGTAACTAATGTTGGCACGCTAAGCTCGGATGCACTACTCATTAGTACAGGACGGCGAGCTAATACTGAAAATCTGGGACTGGAAAATATCAATTTAAAAACTGATGAGAGCGGCAGAATTATCGTTAGTGAAAAAATGAAAACTAACGTTAAACATATTTATGCTGCTGGTGATTGTTCCAGTATGCCACAGTACGTTTATGTGGCCGCTGCCGCAGGCAGTCGAGCAGGAATTAATATGACCGGGGGTGATGCCACACTGGATCTAAGTACCATGCCAGCAGTAATTTTTACCGATCCCCAGGTTGCCACGGTTGGGCTCACCGAAACCGAAGCAAAAGCACAGGGCATTGAAACGGTTAGTCGTGTACTGGACATGGAAAATGTCCCCAGAGCATTAGCTAATTTTGAAACCGATGGTTTTATAAAACTGGTGATTGAAAAAAACAGCGAACAACTTATCGGCGCACAAATTCTGGCCCACGAAGGCGGTGAACTCATCCAGACAGCAGCTCTCGCCATTAAAAATAAAATGAAAATAACCGAACTCGCTGATCAGTTATTCCCCTACCTGACCATGGTAGAAGGCATCAAACTCTGTGCTCAAACCTTTAATAAAGATGTTAAAGAGCTGTCCTGTTGTGCCGGGTGATAGTTGGAATTATCTGTTGTTGCATGATTATGGGAATAGATATGTATGCCACTATGACGCACAGTTTGACAAGAGTTACTTTGTGTGCCATATTGGCGCACAAGAAATAATGAGTTAGGATGTTGAAATTATGAAAGCAAACTCAAGCCGCAAAGAAACTCGACTGGTTGCGAGAACTTCCTCAGAAATACAGGAAATTATTCAACGAGCTGCGGATTATTCAGGTGCAACACTGTCACAATTTCTTATTGATTCGGCTATGGAGAAGGCTAGCACCGTTATACAACGAACAGAAACGTTACAGTTATCAATGGCTGGGGCTGATGCGCTTTTTCAAGCTCTGGATAACCCACCAAAAGCAAATAAAAAACTACTTAAAGCGGCTCGTCACTACAGGGATGTGGTCGATGACAGTAAACATTGAAGCACTCTCACAGAAACATCTTCGAAAAAGTTTTGATTGTGGCATCCCGGAACTTAATCGGTTTTTACAACAACAAGCCCGACAGAAAACGTTAAAACAAATCGCTAAAACCTATGTCGCTTATCAGGACGTTGAACCCCAAAAGATTATCGGCTATTACACCTTGACAGGTTATGCCGTGTCTACTCCTCCCTCCCATCGAGATTATAAAAATTATCCACACACACTCAATGCGGTAAAACTGGCACGTATTGCTGTAGATAGCTCACATCAGGGTAAACATATCGGTGAGTTATTATTGATCGACGCAATCTATCGAACCGTTCAGGTAGCAGAGCAAATTTCAGCTATTGGGCTGTATGTCGATCCGATGTATCCTGGTGTTATACCTTTTTATAAGCAGTATGGGTTTCTACCTGCCGATCCGGAGCAACGGTCATGCAAGGAAATGTGGTTGCCTGTTAAAACCTGTATTGAGATTGAGAAAACCTTGAAAAGTTAGACGTGAATTTGAAGTAGCACGGGTATATATCCACCTATACCTACAACGCCATGGGCCAACGAGTGCTTAAAACCGTCAATGGCGTAAAAACCTGGTTTGGTTACGATGTTGACGGAAAGCTATTGTACGAACGAACAGGCTCTACCCATAAAAGTTATATCTACTTTAACAAGGAACTGATTGGTTTTACCAAAAACAATGTTGTATATTACGTCCATGGTGATCATCTGGGCCGACCTGAAGTGGTAACAACCACGTCAAACGCAAAAGTCTGGCAGGCCAGAAACACCGCCTTTAACCGCACGGTGGCTTTAGATACTATCGGGGGTTTGAATATTGGCTTCCCCGGCCAGTACTGGGACAGTGAAAAGGGTAGCTGGTATAATTATTACCGGGATTATGATCCGGAGATTGGACGGTATTTACAAAGTGTATACTCGGGGTCACACCAGTGTAACTTTTTGATAAAAAGGCAAAAAACCAACATTATTTGATTTCAATTCTCTCTAACAGGCTATTTTTATAGTAAAAATGCTAGTTTAAGAATATTTTGTTATACAACATTGTGAGTTCACTGCGGTATTAATGGCAAAAATAGCCATCTTAGCAATTTGATAGATTATATTTATATTAACTTTTAGTATTCAGTAGGTTAGGTTAGTACGATCTCAAACAATCGACAATCTACTAACGGTTATTGAATAACTTAATTTTGCAAATAAATGTAGAAGTATGATTTAATAATATTAAAGGCTTCAAGTCCGATGTTTGGGAAGTTTTAAATATAGAAAAAGGGGAACAATAAATGGAGTTAAATAAAAAATGATAACAGGGAATGGACTATTGAAAAAAATTATACTAATTGCACTCATTTTAATTCCAGCCATTAATTATGCTTCGGAGCGAAAAGTAAAGATAAAATACCTCTCTTCAATTGAACGAGATGAGCGTGTTGGGGTAAGGTATTACAAAAGAGGTGAATACAAAAAGGCGTTTAAGATACTAAGCGAATCTGCACAATGGGGTATGAAACAACCACAATACCTTATGGCAATTATGTACTTAAAAGGCCAATATGTGAAACAATCTATTGCCACAGGAATGGCATGGCTTGGAGTAGCAACAGAAATAGATATCGAAGATTGGAAAAAAACCTTTGATGGAATATATAATAAACTCAATGAAAAACAGCAGGCTTATATCGATAAAAAGGTTGCTCTGTATATTCAACTTTACGGAATGAAAACACATAATCTGGCTTGTAATAAGCGACAGGCACTTGATAGCAGGAAAGTAAGGATACATTGTGAATTAAGAGTTGACAGGGTATCTCCGAGATATGAACTTGAAAATGATCCCGAAAAATGACATATCTTTTATTTATGATTCAGGTGCTACGCTTATTACTATTTATATGGTAATAGTCTTATCATGTAGTGTTTACTTTTAATATCATAATTAGGAGCTCAAGAAAAAGATAACTGAGAAAAGGGGTGTCATTCCGACCCTAGTGGAGGAATCTTTCAGAGATAGTAGTATTGGCAGAGCAAGATCTCTGCACTACGGCACCCAAAGCACTCCCTACGGTCATCGGGCAAGTTTTTGAGATTTTTCCTAAAGTGCCTGCTTATGACTTAAAGGTAAATTTATTTAGCCAAAATGAATATTCAATCAACTCCTACATTACTGCGTCGGCTAGAGAAATATATTGTTCAAAGTCTTGTTATTAGCCGAAGCACTACTCGGTCGTATAAGATCACTTTACTGGCTGTAGCTATTACAATTTTTTTCTTGATCTGGTTTATTTTACAGCTCACTGTTATTGACCAGACAGAACCTTTAATTGTGGTAGTAAAAGCGTTGCTGGAAACGGCCAATTTTATCTTTTTTTGCCATTACTTTGTTCGTTCTTATTTAAAAATGAATTTTGTCAATCGCCATTTACCGCTGAGGAGGGTCTCCAGCCTTTTATTGTTTTTATTGTTTACGGCTTTAATTAGCTTTTTTATATCGTTGGGATTCAATAAAATTGACTATTTTAGCCCTCTCGACTTTAAAATAATCGAATTTATTGGTGATCAGGGTAATATCGATACATCATTTCCAACTGCTATCAGTTGGATTATGGGAATTGGGTTGAAGTTTTCGGGTTTTATTATCTGGAGTATTTTTTATGTATTCTGGCACAGCCATCGATCAAAAAAACAACTTCAAAAACAAATGCATCAGGCACAAATTCAACAGTTAACTAACCAGCTCAGTCCACATTTTTTGTTCAATACGCTGAATAGTATTCGTGCGCTTATTTATGAAAATAAGGATAAAGCGGCTGATACAGTGACCCAATTATCTGAACTTTTCCGCACCCATTTGCAGGCACATCTCAGTGCCCAGGCCACGCTAGAAGAAGAATTACAAGTTAGCCAAAGATATTTAGCCATTGAGCAAATCCGGCTTGAAGAGCGTTTACAGGTTACACTTCAAATTGACCAAAACTTATATCAACAAAAATTGCCCACATTGACATTGTTGACTTTGATTGAAAATGCCACTAAACATGGTATATCACCCAATGTGGAGCCAGGCTATATTAATATAACTGCTGGAAAAATAGATCAGAAACACTGGTTTCTCAGTGTAGTAAACAGTGTAGGTTTAAATATTGCAACTGAAGGTACAAATACGGGATTAATTAACGTCGAAACAAGATTAAAGCTCATGTTTGCTGATAGTGCTATTATTAAACAACAGCATACCGAAAAAGAATTTTTAATCAGGTTGGAACTACCTTATGTTTAAGGTAATGATAGTGGATGATGAACGCTTGGCACGTGTTGAGCTGAAACGTTTGCTGGGTCATTTTGATGATCTCACTGTTGTGGCTGAAGCAAACAGTGCTAAACAGGCATTGAAATTAATAAAAAATCAGCAACCTGACCTCATATTTATTGATATTAAAATGCCACAAATGTCTGGACTTGAGCTCGTCAGGGAACTGGAACATAAAGTTCAATTTGTATTTTGTACGGCATTCACCGAACATGCAGTCGATGCTTTTGAACTTGATGCTGTGGATTATTTAGTGAAGCCGGTGAATCCTGAACGCCTGGCTCAAACCATCAAAAAATTTCGTTACCTTAGACAGGACAATAACGATGGAGAACAATCTTCCTCCAACCAATATCTCCCTGCCAACCATGGTCTATTACTCAAGTTTAGAGATGGCAGCAAAATCGTGCGTTTAGAAGAAATTGACAGATTTCATGTTCTGGGTAATCATATTGAAATTTACTCTTTAGCTGGTAAATCGTACCTTCATTCGCCACTGTCTAAAGTCGCAACTCGACTCGATCCCAGGGTCTTTTTCAAGGCCAGCCGCAGTGATATTATTCGTGTGGATAATATTGATAAAATTGAGGAAGGTATGACACCAGGTAGTGTACTGGCGATTTTGAAATCGGGAGAGCAAATTGAAGTTAGTCGGCGTCAAGCCCAACACTTAAAAAATTTCTTTAACTTCTAGTAAAAGTTCAGTGTATAGCAAAATTGCACTAGTGATTTTGATTTATTCCTCAGGTTATTCTTTGACATACCTTAGATTGAAATAAGTGATTGACGCTATTTACATACTCAAAATCCAGCATCTTGGATGATTTTGGGTATAGCATTTCACCGTTAACACTGGAATAAATCCTCCTTTTTTACCGAAAATCCTGATAAATAACCGTTGTTCATTATCTGAATCATCATTGTATTTCTTTCATTTATTCTCAATAAAGCAGTATTTTAACGTTAATTGTGGAGAATCTAATGAGGGAATTTATATTCATTTTAATATTATTAACCATTTCAGCTACACATGCTGCTGATACCAAAACACAATTTGGCGTTGGATTAGGGACACCTGGTGGTCTGAATCTGGTCGCAAAAGGGTTTATTAATGATACACCTGTACAATTTTCAATAGGTACTGCTGGTTCAGGTCTTTATGGATTGGAAGCTGGTTACAGTTTTTATTTTGATGATTCAAGCTCCTTTCGTTCCTCACAAATGGTTGTAGGTGTTATCTACGCTGAATATGTAAATGAACATAATTCCCCAAATTATCCCTATATTGGGGTTACGACAACTTTTCAATGGGGAGGATTTTATATCGAACCCGGTCTTTCTTTAACGTACAACAGAACTGCCGGTGTTCTTCCAAATCTTCAATTTGGTTTTCTCTGGTAAATGCAAAACAAACGGTTTAAATAAATGAAACAGAAAAATAGCAAAATTTTGAATAATCTGGCTTCTTTATCTGAAACCGGTATTTCAACACTGGAAATCGCAGAGCGTGTTGCCAGTTCACATGGGACTATTATATCGTGGGCTAGAGTAGTTTCTCGTCTGCAGGCAGGTAATACCTTATCTCTGGCTTTAGCATCTAGTGATTTGATTAATCCTTTTGAGCAACAAATTATCGCTTCTGCAGAATTTTCAGGTCGGACTTCAGAGGGTTTGCGAGTCATTGCAAAATCTTATGATAAAAGACGACAATGGGTTGGTCGAGCTCAGGCAAAGTTACTGTCATTTGAGGTATATACCCGTTCTACTTGAAGATGCATGTTTCAGTGTTTAGCTGGTCAATCCGAACAAGTCACAACTCACAGGGAAAGAAAATGCTCCATGATTTTTCTTTCTTCATATAGTCCGGCCATGGACATAAATGGCTTGCCCCTTACAAGAGTTGCAAAACTTCTGCTCCCAGCTTATTCATAAAGAAGTGATGTATATCTTTTGGGTCATTCATTAAATTGTAGTAAAATTAAATATATGTAATACGAACAGGTTTAAATTAAATCAAACACCGCAATAGTAATATTTTTAATGATCTGGCCACACTAACTGATGCCGGGATTTCTACACTGGATGCCGCAAAACGTGTTGCTCAGTCTCACTCGGATCTGCAGGCCTGGTCAAGAGTTATTTCACGTTTACAGGCAGGTAATCCTTTGTCTTCGGCTTTGGCGTCAAGTGGTTTGATTAATTCTTTTGAACAACAACTTATTGCGGCAGCAGAATTTTCGGGCAGGACAGCAGAAGGTTTGCGTGCAATCGCAAAGTCTTATGACAAAAGACGACAACGGGTAGGACGTCTTAAAGCAAAGTTATTTTTACCCTTTGCTGTCCTTGTAATAGGAATTCTTACTTCTGCCATATTGAAACTTTCCGGTGATCAACCATCATCAATTGTATTAGTTATAATGCAAGCTTTATTTTATATTTTTATTGCATTATTACTAACGCGATGGCTGTTAAGCATTTTCCGTAAAGATGTTTCAAGTTTATTAAGCAGGTTGAAGTATTTAAAGTCAACCAAACTCTATCGGCAGATTTTCGAGCAAACTGTTTTTGGTGCTTTGTTATGGCAGTTAAAATCCGGCATTGATTTTGAAAAAGCTTTTATTAACATTGCTTCCTTATTAAAAGATAAACCCATCAGTAACAAGCTGAAGATTATCAGCAGGAAATGTGCTCAGGGAGCAAGAGTCTCTGAGAGTATCAGAGCAAGTGATTTACCGATTACTAATGAATTTTTACAGATCCTCACTGTAGCAGAAGCCAGTGGCAACTGGGAAGGTTCTGTTGGTAACTATCTGCAAAAACAATCGGCAATGGTGGATCTGGGTATTGATGAAATCTATGAGTGGGTACCGAAACTCTATTATAGCATTGTTGCATTGATCGCAATCATGATTATTCTTTAAGTCACTTTAATATGTGAATGCCTTCTAGCGTCAGGGCGGATGGACCCGCAATCATTTGATATGTAGGATTGTGAGTATAAAAATTGTTGATGGAATTTGCTTGTAATGCCAGGCGTAAGATTCCTCGGCTGCGCTCGGAATGACAGAGGAGTGGGGCTCTGAATGACAGAGGAGTGGGGCTCTGAATGACAGAGGGGTGGGGCTCGGAATGACAGAGGGGGGGCTCGGAATGACTTGGGGTGGAGCTTGGTTTAATCTTGGGATCGAAAACATTTAAAATGCCACAATTTCGAAACAGTTCTCCAGTTTTAAATTCCAGGTTAGTTTTCCTTCCCTTTAATAAATGCCACCGCCAGATCAGGATAATCGGTAAAGATACCATCCACACCCAGTTGATATAAAAAGATATCCAGTAAATCATAAAAGTCTTTCGCATAAGCTGGAATACGCCCCTGATCTTTCCGGAAGGTATAGGGGTGTACCAGTAGACCTTCGGCATGGGCTTCTTTTAGTAAGGGAGTGAAGACCAGGTGTTCTTTAGTCGATTGATCTGAAACCAGCATAGGTTTCCAGGGTCCGACACCATCAGCATAGCGAGTTATTTTTTTCATGGCCCCTGGTTTTAGCATCCAGTCATAGTTATATGGAACCGGTTTTCCGTTAACAAATCTCACTTTTTCATACCAGTCCGTCATGGCTATCAGTTGTATCAGTTTTAAACTTATGTGTAATTGAGGAAATAATTCATCATGAATACGCCGGGTTTCTTCCGGGTCGAAACATTGAATAAATATTTTATCTTGACGAGATTTATAGCCATATTTTTTTAATATTTCCAAAGTTACCTTACTGATATCCCGTCCTTCCAGTTTATGAAACCAGGGGGCTTTTATTTCCACATACAGACCAATATTTTTGCCGGTGCTTTTATTTAAACCCTGGATTAATTCAATTTCCTGTTGCAAGGTAGAGACTTTAAAGGTTGATTTAAACAATGGAAACCTTTCCGGGAAGATGGCCTTTTTCTTATGGGTTTTCGGATCAATAGTAAAGCCTTCCGTCATCTGCAGGCTTTTGATTTCCTTTAAAGTGAAATCAATGGCAAACCAGCGCTTTTTGCCCATAACCATTCTGAAGCGTTTGGGGAAAACATCCATAACGTCGGTTACTCTGTCGAGGTAGTGATCGTGTAATACCACCAGTTGATTATCTTTAGTCATAACCACGTCCTGCTCAATATAGTCAGAATTCATGGCATGGGCCATGGCCTTGGCTTCCAGAGAATGTTCGGGCAGATAACCGCTGGCCCCACGATGGGCAATAACGATTTTGTCTGAAGGTGAATTGGCTAGTGTTTCAGCACTTAATGAAATCATTGTGGAAATTAATAAAAGCAGGAAGAAAGCTGGAAAGTATGTATTGTTCATCAGATAATTCTCAGTAAGTTATTTTTTTTTCGATAGTTTATTCTGGTGGTGTGCTTTTTCATGTTTCACCGTTAAGCCGATAAATAAAATGGCCAGTAGACAACCGCTAACCAGTAATACAAAGCCACCATTCCAACCAAAACTGTCTACGGTAAAACCCAGAGCAATATTAGCCACAACTGCACCGCCAAGATAACCAAACATGCCGGTCAGTCCTGCTGCTGTTCCCGCAGCTTTTTTCGGCACTAATTCCAGTGCATAGAGCCCAATTAACATCACCGGGCCGTAAATGAGAAAACCGATAGCCATGAGAGCCGCCATATCAATTTGTGGGTGACCGGCGGGGTTAAACCAGTAGATGAGTACGGCGAATAGCACCAGACACATATACAAAATAGCAGCGGGCGAACGCAACCCTTTAAACCATTTATCGCTAATCCAGCCACAGAGCAAAGTACCGGGTATCCCAGCCCATTCATAAAAGAAGTAAGCCCAGGAACTTTCATCAAAGCTAAAGTTTTTAACCTCATGTAGATAGGTGGGAGTCCAGTCCAGCACCCCATAACGGATGAGGTAAACAAAGGCATTGGCAACGGCGATGTACCAGAGTAATTTGTTGTTTAAGACATATTTGAGGAAAATTTCTCGGGCAGAAAATTCCTTTTCGTATTCGTCCTGGTAATCACTGGGAAAGTCCTGACGATAGTGTTCAATAGCTGGCAGACCACAGGATTGCGGGGTATCCCGCATTAACAGGAAACTGAATACAGCAACAAAAGAAGCAACCGCCGCCGGTACGTAAAAGGCGCTATGCCAGTCATTGAACCAGGCCATACCTAATATTCCCAGAGGCCCAATTAAACCGCCCCCCACATTGTGAGCGACATTCCAGATTGAGACGATACGTCCTCGCTCATTACCGGAATACCAATGGACCATAGTACGGCCACAGGCTGGCCAACCCATTCCCTGAGCCCAGCCGTTTAAAAATAATAAAACGAACATTATGCTAATACTACTGGTGGCCCAGGGAACTAATCCCATAAAAAACATCACTGATGCAGATATAAGTAACCCGGTTGAAAGGAAAAATCGTGCATTACTCCTATCAGAAACATTACCCATAAAAAATTTGCTAAGACCATAGGCTATAGAGACTGCAGAGAGTGCCAGCCCCAGTTCGCCCCTACTGTAGCCCTGTTCATCAATGAGATAGGGCATTGCAAGAGAGAAGTTTTTTCTCACCAGATAATAACCGGCATAGCCGACAAAAATCCCCATAAAAATCTGCCAGCGAAGCTTTCTGTAGGATTTATCGACTTCATCATCGGCTAGTAAGGGTAGATGTTTTGCCGGTTTAAAGAGACCTAGCATGATATGAACCTATCAAAATGAGTTTATTAATGGCTAAAAACCAACAAAAGCTGATTTTGGTAATAATACCATTATGTTGTTATTGTTTCTTATTGTCACAGATTGTATATTATTGAATGGTTTGATGGTTAAATTACATCAAATATACATCCTCACATGTTGTACTGTATACCAGGTAGGGAAGGGTGGCTTCTAAAAATAATACAAAAAAGGATACAATTATGGATAAATTCTACAAACATCCCAGGACAAAATTTGTTTTGACGGGTGTTTCATTACTCATGGCTACAGCATTGAATGCCGTCCAGGCGAAAGATGCAAATTTTATAGTAAATTGTAAAGCTGATTGTGGAACACTAATAGAAAAAGTCACTAGTCTGGGTGGCAAGGTTACCAATAAATATAAAAACATTAATGCTATCTCTATTACTATGGATAGTGATAACAGAGCACAGTTACAGACTGTAAACCCTGCTGCAATAATTATTAAAGATAAGATTTTTAGCCTTCCAGCGCCTAAAGATGAGATAAGTCTTAAAGGTAAAGCTGATTTTACAGTATTAAAAGGGGATAAGTTAGACAAGTTTATCAAACAGGCACCAAAAGGGTTTGATTTTAATAATATTTTAACTGGTGCAGCAACGATGAATGCTGCAGGTTTTTCAGGTCAGGGCGCAGTGGTTGCTGTCATTGATACGGGTACAGCAAATAATGCCGACGTAGTACCCTCGCTGGCAGGTTCTGTCATAGGTGGGGAAAATTTTGTTCCTGGAGAGGGTGAGCCTTCTGCAACCAGTACTGCAAACGGTCCTCATGGTACAAACACGGGTTCCATGATAGCGGCCCATACTTTCTTTTTATTAGATTCATCATCATCATTTGCTCAATCAGTAGCGAATAACCAACCTGCAAGTATTTATACTGACTTTTTCCCTGGAGTATCCGTTTTACCACTATTTGGTTCAGCTCCGGAGGCAAAACTTTATGCGCTTAAGGTTTTTGCAGCTGCTGGTGGTGGCTCTCCAGAGTCACGCATAATTGCAGCAATGGACAGGGCAATTACGTTGCGTACCAACTATAATGACGGCATGCCTGTAGAGCCAGTAAATCCAGGTTGTGGCGCTGAAGATGATCCATGTATATATGACTCTTTGAATATTAAAGTTGTAAATATGAGCCTGGGTGGAGGGACACTCTATGCAGCAAAAGATCTTGAAGATCAATTAACCAATAAAATGTTAGATGCAGGTATTACTTTAGTTGCTTCTGCAGGAAACGAAGGTTTTGCTGCGATTACTGGTGGCAGTCCTGGTACAGGAGAAGGGGCACTGACGGTGGGTGCTGCAAGTACTGTTGGAAATGAAAGAATACTTCGAGATTTACAATTCGGGCTGGGTATAGGTGCTTTTTATCGTCCTGGAAATCATCATCAGATGGCAACATTCAGTTCAAGAGGCCCTAGTGCAGATGGTCGTATTTCAACAGATGTTGTTGCCAATGGTTTTGCTTGCCTTGTGCAAAATGCTAATGGTTCATTAAATCTAGCTAGTGGTACATCTTTCTCTGCTCCAATGGTAGCAGGGGCTGCGGCCACTTTGGTAAGTGCATTCCCGGAGGCTTCAGCTGTTGAAATACGCAATGCTTTAGTACAAAGTGCAAATCCAGATATTCTGGGAGACAATTCGGGAGCTATCGACCAGGGTGCCGGATTTATTGATATCCCAGCTGCTTACGGTTTGCTGGCTTCGGGCTCTGTGAATACCTCTCTTCCAAAAGGAAAGGGTAACAAGATCCTCGCAAATAATATCAAAAGTCTTGGACTCAAAGTGTTATCGGCTGATTTCAGACATGTGAAAACCAAGCATGTTGCTAACTTAAAAGCGGGTCAGGTAGCTCATTTTTTCATTGAAAGTAAACCTGAGACAGATAGGATTACCATTAACATCGATAACGTAAAGGCTTCATTACCAGCGGATGAACAAAATTTATTTTTTGGTGATGATGTGTATTTTGTGTTGCAGGATGCTATTACACATACTGACGCTATCATTTCGAGTGGTTTTGTTGTAAATGGTACAGAGATTGTGGTTGATAACCCTCAGACTGGAATACTGAGATTGGCTGTCATGGGTGACTGGACCAATGCTGGTGACATTTCGGCAGATATCTCTATTCTTGGCCATAAAAGTAAGCAGCCTCATAACGTTCGTAAAGGAAGAGTTGATCAAAGTGAAACTCAAACCGATACGATTTACATTCCAGATGGAACCACACAAGTTACTTTTGAACTGAAGTGGAGAAATAATTGGGGGGCTTACCCAACAGATGATATAGATTTAATCTTGCTGGACCCAAATTTTGATGCATATTTTGATGGTGCGACATTCTCAAGTCCAGAAAGAGTTGTTATCAATAATCCAACTCCTGGAGAGTGGACAATGTTTGTGCAAGGTTTTACCGTACAGAATGTTAATGAAGGCCCTGGTAGTAAGTGGCAGATGAGTATTACTGATCAGGATGGAAATTCAATTAAATAACAAATAATTAATTTTCATCAAAAGGGGAGCTAAATTGCTCCCCTTTTTTAATTCTCTGCGAGATTGAATGAACTTAAATTATTTCTCTCGGCAATTTAGCGCAGTATGCCCATTACTAAAAAAGCTGGATTTTCCCTTATTGTGAGAAAGTGTCACAAAATAACCGGGTTCATCACTCTTAAATATGGAAACCCCCGTTTCACATAAGCCGCGGTATTGAGACCAGTCAGATTTATTGACGCCCAGCAAATGTATACTTTTTGATTTAATATGTGGGTCCTGAAGTAACAGCTTACGTGAGAGTTGAATAGATTTAACCATTGCAGATTGAGGTTTTATTGGGATTGTTGTATTTTTTTTAGAATTGAAGATATTATGTTTTTTGCAAATAATTGCCCTGGTCATACTGGTATGTACATAGTAAATATGGTCATTGACTCTGGCTTCTACCAAATAGCCAGGGGTTATCACTGGTAGATAATATTGATTATTTTCCGGGCAACCAAGCGCACTATTAGGCCATTCTTTCTCTATAAATTTTTCAATAGTAATATCTTTCTCATTTATCTGAAATTCATTCACTAGAGTATGAATTACTTTTTGTCTGATATCTTCGTTTAAAGAGGCACCCATGGATGTAGTTCCAGTAAATAGAAATAGACCAGGGATCAGCATATGCCAAATATAATTAATGTTCAAAACAATCTCCTTATAGATAGATATTTTGGTAAAAAATAGTAACTATTATACCCTTTGTGTTTCAATATTTCTGATTCGAATAACTGGCGATGTGTAGAATTTATGGTTAAATATAGAGCCATAACCATTCAAAAAGCAGGTTTTAGAGTTCAAGCAGAGTGTCAGAGCAAGGCACAACTTGAAACTAGCACCCAACAAAGCACACCCTGCGGTTACGGGGCGGGCTCTGGTTATTCCCTTAATGAAAGTTGCATTGGCTAAGTCCTTCACCACATCCGTGCAGGTAACACAGTGCTGGCTTCCTGCTTGAACTCTCGCAGGGCAAGAGGAGAAGCAGGTGATTCGACTCTAGAGTATCCTTATTTGGTTAGAATTAAGCTTAGCTTTAGACAAGAAAAACCAGCAAATATGTGTATTGTTGTGGTTCTTAGCGTTGATATTGCTTCCTTTTATGCATAAGATTGCTTTAGTAGTTTCAAAACCTTACAGGTTGACTGACTTCCGACTTTGTATTTCAATGAATTAGCGGTATATCGGTTTAATATGCCGATTTAGACGAGAATTTGACTCCCTTTTCAAAGCTGAAGTTAATTACTATGGAGATTTTGAATCTTAAGATACAATGTCTTCATCCGGCTCAATTTGTTTAAATTCAGGAAAAAATATGACAACTTCAAAAATTATCTATACCAAAACGGACGAAGCACCTTTTCTGGCTACACATTCCTTGCTTCCAATTATTAAAACCTTCACCCAGGCAGCAGATATTGATGTTGAGATCAGTGATATTTCACTGGCAGCGAGGATATTGGCAAAATTTCCTGATTTTCTTACGGAAGATCAACGGGTGAGTGATGCTCTTATGGAATTGGGTGAACTGGTGCTGGAGCCGGAAGCTAATATCATCAAACTGCCTAATATCAGTGCCTCTGAACCGCAGTTAATTGCAGCGATTAAAGAGTTGCAGCATAAAGGTTATGCCTTGCCGGATTACCCGGATGAACCGGAAACCGAGGAAGAAAAAAGACTGAAGCTTCGTTATGATGCCATAAAAGGCAGCGCGGTGAATCCGGTATTAAGAGAAGGAAATTCTGACAGACGAGCGCCGTCTGCGGTGAAGAATTTCGCCCGCAAACATCCTCATTCCATGGGACCCTGGCGCTCAGATTCCAAAACTCATGTTGCCAGTATGAATGAAGGTGATTTTTTTGGAACAGAGCAATCCGTGACCCTGGGAAAAGCGACTGATGCCAGTATTCAGTTGATAACAGAGAATGGTAACACCATCGTTTTAAAGGAAAAATTACCGCTACTGGAGGGCGAAATTTTTGACGGTTCGGTTTTAAATAAAAATGCCTTGCGAGCATTTATCCATGAGCAGATTAAAAGTGCAAAGGAACAGGATGTATTATTTTCGGTACATCTGAAAGCGACGATGATGAAGGTATCCGACCCGGTTATATTTGGTCATTTTGTATCGGTCTTTTTTGAAGATGTTTTCAAAAAATATGCAGAAGAGTTTGATGAAATTGGTGTGGATGTTAACAATGGCCTGGGTGATGTTCTGGAAAAAATTAAGCTATTGTCTCCAGAAAAACAGCAGCAGATAAAAGATGATATTGAAGCGGTGTACCAAACACATCCTGATTTAGCTATGGTAGATTCCGACAAGGGCATAACCAATCTGAATGTACCTTCTGATGTGATTGTTGATGCCTCCATGCCTGCAATGATCCGGGCTTCCGGTCAAATGTGGAATAAATATGGAAAACAACAGGACACCAAAGCCATTATACCTGATCGGTGTTATGCCGGTATTTATCAGCAAACCATAGATTTTTGTAAGGAACATGGTGCTTTCGATCCTGCCACAATGGGAAGTGTGCCAAATGTTGGTTTGATGGCTCAAAAGGCAGAGGAATATGGCTCGCACGACAAGACTTTTATTATTCCGGAAAACGGCACGGTTAAGGTGATTGATGCAGAGGGTAACGTTCTCACTGAACACAAGGTTGAACAGGGAGATATCTGGCGAGGATGTCAGGCCAAAGATGCACCTATCCAGGACTGGATTAAGCTGGCAGTAACTCGAGCCAGGTTAACGGGTACACCCGCCATATTCTGGTTAGATAAAAATCGAGCACATGATGCCCAGATGATCAAAAAAGTCGAATACTATCTACCGCAACATGATCTCGAAGGTTTGGACATTAAAATCTTATCACCGGAAGATGCTATCCGTGTTTCATTAAAGCGGATTAAAAACGGTGAGGATACTATTTCGGTTTCGGGTAATGTTTTAAGAGATTATCTAACAGATTTATTTCCTATTCTGGAATTAGGAACCAGTGCCAAAATGTTATCTATTGTGCCACTCATGAGTGGTGGTGGATTGTTTGAAACCGGGGCAGGGGGATCAGCACCCAAGCATGTTCAACAATTTCTAAAAGAAAATCATTTACGATGGGATTCTCTGGGCGAATTTTTAGCTTTGGCTGCATCACTTGAATTTATGAGTCAGAAAACCGGCAATAAAAAAGCACAAATTTTAGCAGATGCACTGGATAGTGCTACGGGTATGTTTCTGGATAATAATCGTTCACCATCCCGTAAGGTTGGAGAACTGGATAATCGGGGCAGCCATTTTTATCTGGCTTTATATTGGGCTGAAGCGTTAGCAGCACAGTCAGATGATAAGGGTTTGAGAGATACATTCTACAAGATGGCTCAATACCTTGCTGAAAATGAAGAAAAAATTGTCAATGAACTTAATGCAGTTCAGGGACATCCAGTGGATATTAAAGGGTATTATCATCCTGACGAAGAGATAACTTCTGCGGCTATGCGACCTAGCCAGACGTTGAATCAGAGTATTTAGTAACTTTAACTTACTATTTTAATCAATAAAAAACCGGCTATTGAATAGCCGGTTTTTTTGATCAACTTATTTTTAAATTAAAGTAGAAATCGCACCAACCAATGCACCAATAACTAACGAGAAATTGCTGATAAAGGTCAGTATCATACCAAACCCACGTTTTGAGGGATTTGAAATATACATAGCTGAATATATCTGACGGCCAATAATAAAAACTACTCCAGGTAAAATAACCCAGGTTGAACTGACATAGTAACTAAAGGCTAACATGCCGGGCATAAAGATAATTATCTGCTCGAGCGTATTCATCTGCACTCGAAACATTCTTTCCCAGGTCTCATTTCCCGCAACATGTGGCGCAGTGATTTCAAATTTACCTCGATTAGCACCCACACGGCCGACAAAAAACATATATTGCAGTAAAGCAATCAGAATAATAATAATGGCATAAATCATTTGAAGCTCTCTTTGTTGTTATTTTACTATACAGCATAATCTTTTGCTGCTAAAAGGCAACTATTAATAAAGGTAACTATTGAAACGCCTGAATATTAGAGATGCCCTTTAATTAGTAACTGACAGCAAAACACTATTTTGATAAAGTGGCAGTCCTAAAGAACATTAATAAGAAAATTAATGTACATCTAGTGAAACCATGAGATGAATTCAGTGAATCAGTCAGCAGGAAGTAGAAAGCAAATTAGTCTTCAACGAGGTATTTTACTAACTAATCTGGGTACGCCTGATGCTCCTACTGCCAGCGCACTTCGTCCCTATTTAAAACAGTTTCTAAGTGACCACCGCGTGGTTGAAATACCTGAAATCATCTGGTGGTTTATTCTTCATCTTCTGATCCTGCCATTTCGTGCACGATCATCAGCTCGCCTGTATCAACATATCTGGACCGATGAAGGTTCACCGTTACTGGCCATTACGCTCAAACAGGCAAAAAAACTGCAAAAAAAACTGGATCAATTCTGTGAACAGAATAATGATAGCACACCAGCTGTTGTTAAAGTCGGGATGCGTTACGGTCATCCTTCTATAAGTCGAGCTTTAGAAGAATTTAAAATGGAAGGTATTCATCACATTTCCGTTTTGCCTTTGTATCCGCAATATAGTGCAACTACAACAGGTTCTACCTTCGATGCGGTCGCACAGGTTTTAGCAAAACAGCGATGGGTGCCTTCTTTGAGATTTATTAATGGATATCATCTGAATGAACAGTATCTCAATGCACTGGTTGAATCAATCCGAGAGCACATAGCTGAATGTGGAAAACCTGAGAAATTATTACTATCATTTCATGGCATCCCTGAAAGAAGCATCGCCTTAGGCGATCCTTATTATTCATTTTGTCAGCAGACCACAGAAGCGCTGAAAGAAAAACTTTATCAGGAAGATATTGATATCTTGCTGTGTTTTCAATCACGTTTTGGCAAGGCAACCTGGCTTCAACCTTATACAGATAAAACATTGATGGGGCTGGCTGAAAAAGGTATTAAAAATATAGCTATCTGCTGTCCTGGTTTTTCTGTCGACTGTCTTGAAACGCTTGAAGAAATTCAGGTTGAAAATAAAAAAATATTTTTAGATGCAGGCGGTAAGGATTATCAATATATTCCATGTTTAAATGATGATAGTTCACACGTTGAGATGATGTTTGAACTTGTCACAAAAAATAATTTTTGAAAGTCAAGGTGAAGTAATGAGCGAGCATCATCATCACGAAATTAAAGGGAAAAATCTTTTCATTACTATCATTTTAAATATTGTTATTACCGTATCACAAATTTTAGGAGGTATCCTTTCGGGATCTCTGGCGTTACTCAGTGATGCGCTGCATAATTTTTCTGATGTGATGGCTTTGATTATTGCCTGGTGGGCGAACAAAATTTCTCTGAGAAATAAAACTTCTGATAAAACCTACGGCTATAAACGTGCACAAATTGTTGCTGCTTTATTTAATGGCGCTGTTTTGGTTGGCATTGGTTTTTTTCTGATTGTTGAAGCTATAAGTCGATTACAACATCCTGAACCCATCGGTTCCAATCTGGTTATTTACCTGGCGTTGCTGAGTATCGTATTAAATGCCGCCAGTGTATTGTTAATAAAAGATGATAGTCATGGTAATTTAAATATCAAGGCGGCTTACCTGCATTTGCTAACCGATGTAATGACTTCAATAGCGGTATTAATTGGTGGCTTATTGATGAAATACTACCAGTTATTCTGGGTTGACCCATTGGTCACTATTATTATTGCAATTTACCTTATTCAGGCTTCCTATTCACTGATAACAGAATCCGTGTCAATTTTAATGCAGTCAACACCCAAATCAGTCGATTTGCAGGATATAGAAAATACAGTAGAACAGATAAAAGGACTAAAAAATATTCATCATATCCACCTGTGGCAACTGGATGATCACCAGCTTATTCTGGAAGCACACCTGGACTTCGATGAAGATTTACCAATATCAAAAGCCACTCAAATCGAATCACAATTAGTGAAGGTGCTGGCAGAAAAATTTGCTATTACTCATGTTACTTTACAGGCTGAATATAACGTTGATGATGACAAAGGTTTATTTTGTACCCATTAAGCCGTCAATTGAGAAGAAATATGTTGCAGATAATTATGCATATTGAAATAACCTATCATTGCTTCAAACATCATTCTCCACATGAGTTCCATCATCAAAAATAACACAATATAAGTGATACGAACATACCATTGGTTTTTGTTGGATAGTGAAGTAAAAAAAGATTTGATAAAATCATTTAAAGATCTTAATAAGGCATATTTTTCTAATAAATAGTGTCTGGACTTCCATAGTAAAATGGGAATTACAATGGCACCAATATAGTAAACTATCAGTAATATAAGAGGCGTTATAAAATAATCAAAGGTTAAAAAGTCTTTCATAGTGATCCTGATATAAAATGAACAGAACTGGGAGTAATTGATACGAAAAATACTAACACTAAACTATAGTGCCAAAGATGTGACCAATTACGGCAGTGACTCCCATAGCCAATGCTCCCCAGAATGTAACGCGTAAAGCACCTTTTGTGATATTGGCCCCACCGAAATATGCCGCCACTGAACCTAATATCCCTAAAAAAAATAATGAGCTGATGGAAACAGTTAGAATAAGTGTGTTTAAAGGTGCAAAAGCAACCAGCATAACCGGCAATAGTGCACCAATGGTAAATGATGCTGCCGATGATAATGCTGCCTGAATTGGACGGGCTTTTTGTATTTCAGATAATCCTAATTCATCTCGGCTATGAGCTTCCAGCGCATTATGCGCCATAAGTTGATCCGCTACCTTGACCGCCAGTTCTTTATCAAGCCCTCTGGTGACATAAATATTGGCTAATTCTTCATGTTCTTCTTTGTCAAAGTTTGCCAGTTCATATTTTTCACGATCTAAATCAGCCTTTTCAGTATCAGACTGGGAGCTGACTGAAACATATTCACCCGCGGCCATTGACATGGCGCCAGCAATTAAGCCTGCAATGGCGGCAATAAGTAATTCACTACGCCCGGTATTTGCAGCGGCGATTCCGACTACCAGGCTAGAGGTAGAAACAATGCCGTCATTGGCACCAAGTACTGCTGCACGAAGCCAACCTATTCTTTCGTTAAAGTGTGTTTCAATCATTATTATTACAACCTATGTCTTTTGAAAGTAGCTGATGCTCCCTACCTCAATGCTGCATTCAGTTCGTCAACTACTTCACTCCAGTCACTATCTTCTTCAATGGCCTCTCTGATAAATTCAGCCTGAGCGGGTGTCCAGAAAGGCGCATCGGCTAAAGCGACGGATTCAGGTAAAGGACTATGGCTGGATATAAAATTGTCAATATCTTTATCAGTGTTACCCAACCCGAGTTGTAAGAAAAGATCATTTAATGAGTGATATTCAGCTTTCATGTTGTTCTCCCGTAATTGATTAGTAAAATTGTACTTAAGTACGCCTTTGAAAATAATTATATAAAACACCTGTATGGAGTATATGATTATTTATGGTGAAAAATTCAAGGTGAAATCTTTCATAATCATTAGGGTGATTGGATAAATCGTGTAATTTTTTCATAAGCCTTTGTTCAAGTTTCCAACCTTTTCTATCTGAAACTGGCTTTAATGCATCTTTGTAGACTAATTTAGTCTGAATTTTAATTCAATGATTGTTGCCTTCTGGAAGTAAAAAGACAAAAGTTGGAGTGTCTGGACTATGAGCTTTTTTATTGTCGTGTCAGAAGCTATGGCGCTGATCAGCAAAAAAGCAATCAACAGCCACGTCAACCAGTACTCAGCGATATATTGACTTAAGTAAGCACCGAGTGGTGTACTGATGATGATGGAAAGCACTAAAGGGATGGCAAATTTAAAATCCAGTACACCCCGAATAAGATTCATTATGCTGGCACTGATAGTGCTGCTTGTATTGATGAATAAAGAAACCGTTTTGGCCAGCATGGTTGGCATCCCTGCCATTGGGAAAATGGTGACTAAAGCAATAGCCGATCCCACGCCTCCCATCGAAAACAGTGTTGAAAACAACAGTGTCAGGAAAAAATAACTGACCAAATCCATCAGCTGGACTGCTCCGTGGTGATGCTTTCATCTTTATCAAAACCATAGGCAAACATGGGGACATAAATTAATGTTAACAGTGTACCTACGATCAATCCGCCTACGGCTACATCGGCCAGTGGAGACAAACGTTCCAGACCAACGGCCTGTTCCAGTGCGATGGGGATCATGCCAGCGATGGTACCGAAAGCCGTCATCATAACCGGCCTGAATCGAACCTTTACACTTTCCAGAGCGCTTTCAAATGCCGATTCTTTTAAGCGGAAATTTTGATAAAAATCGATTAATAACACCGCATTTTTTATAATAATACCAAACAGTAACAGAATACCGATGAGACTGGGCATACAACTGGGCTTATCAAATATCAACATACCCCAGGATGCGCCAATCATGGAAAGTGGTAATACCACAATCATAATCAGTCCCAGTTTTACCGACTTATAAATAACAATTAAAGTTAATGCCAGAATAACAATTCCGATTGCAATGGCTTTAGTCATGCGCTGAAAACTATCATCCAGAGATACAATATCGCCTTCCTCACTGATGATAAAGCCAGCTGTGTCTACCTGCTCCAGTGCTTTATTTGCATCGTCGGTAATATGTGTGACAGGTCGAGTGGATCGATAGCCGTTGACATCAATGCTATAAAGCATCTGGTCCCGTTCAATTTTTGCCTGAGTCAGTTTATGTTTTACTCTGGCCACAGCATTGAGTGGAATTTCATCACCATTTGGCAGGTGCAGCAACATGGATTTCAGACTCTGGATATCTTCACTGAAACTTCCCTTCAGGTAAAGCCGGACATACTGCGTACTCATTGATGACAGGGAGCCACTTAATGAAAGTATCTGACCACTGATAGGGATCTGTCTGGCAATGGCGGCAGGGGTTAAACCGTAACTCAGGGCTTTATTGGCATCAATATCTAACTGAATCTCACTAAAATCACTATCCCAGCTTTTTGAAATACTGGTCAATCCTTTTACCGGCGTAAGGACTCGAGCTATCTTATCGGCAACTTCAGGGAGATTCTCATAATCACTGGATTTTATCCTGACATCCAGTGGTGCTTTAATAGAACTGATAGCCGTGGCACCAAAATCATACACGTCAACAATTTTGACACCTTTAAGCGTATGCAACTGGTCGCGTATTTCATCTTCCAGTTGCCAGAGTGTTTTCTTTCGTTCAAACCGATTCACTGCATTGATGGTAATGGTGGCTTCGGTAGGCAGATTACCACTTCCGAGAGAGAGTACGCCCATTTCTGAGCCAAAGGCCACAGAACTCATTTTGATTTCCGCTAATCCATGTAACCATGTTAAGAAGGATTTTATATTTTTTTCAGCATCTTCAATGCGATCGTTGGAACTAAAAACAATATGTGCTTTGATGATGCCGGTATCCATTGGCGGCATGGTATCTTTGCCGATAATGGGCATGATATTTTTAACGCTTATAATTAATACGACTAAAACGCCAACGGTTAACAGCACTTTACGCCATTTTGAATGACCACCATTGGTATATTTTAAAATGCCCACATAAGGTGTGACCAGGCGACCTACAGATTTCTGATACAAGCGTTCAAAAAATTTTTCAACTCGATTTTTACCCGTACCATTTTTGTAGAGGTAGACAGATAATTTTGGTATAAAAGTAATGGATAGAAAATAGGATACCAATAATGCAATAATTAAAGTGGCAATTAATGGACGGAAAATATATTGGGGAAAATCACCCACAAACATCAGCGGAAACATAATGACAATGGTGGCAATGGTACCGGCAAAGACCGGAGAGAGTACTTCTCGTGTGCCTTCCTTTATCGCTTTTTGCAGATCCTCATGTAGTTCGCCCAGGTGTCGTTCAATGTTTTCCAGCACCACAACAGCGTCATCGACCAACATACCCAGAGCAAGAATAATGGCGGTATAAACAACAATATTCAGCTCGCCGCCAGTGAGGTAAATAATGCCCATGGTGCCAAAAAATACCAGAGGAATTGATAATCCGGCGGCGATAATGGCACGGAAATTCCCCAGAAAAAATAACAGCACAATTAAGGTATACATAATGGCATCGCGAAGGGCTTCCAGCATATTGGTGTTGGCGGTTTCTATCAGATCGCGTTGGGTATCACTGATTTGAAACTCAATTTGCGGATATTGCGCCTGCAGTTTTACTAAGTCTGCCCGTGCAGCTTTGCTGACATCAAGTACACTGCCACCGGGTGCTCTTTGTATGGCCAGGGCAATACCTTCTTTACCATTTCCCATGTAACCACTAAAGCGTTTTTGATAGCCCCAGTCAACACGGGCAATATCCTGTAGTTTGACGTTGGATGCAACGGCCAGTTGCTTCAGGTTTTCCACATTAGCCTTATCACCGTAATAGGTCAGGGTAAAAAAGCCCTCTTTACCTTTGATAAATCCAATGGGCATATCTTTGTTGGTTTCACTGATTACATTGGCCACCCGGGAAAAATCCAGACCGTATTTTTTTGCCTTGAGCGGGTCAACAATAATATTTATGGCACTCTGGTAACCACCAAACACCTCGACATTGCCTATGTTAGCGTTACTGAGTAGAAAGGGTTTGATAAAACTGTCTGCAATTTTACGGATATCTGCCAGTTGCAGGGTCTTATTTTTGGCCGTCAGGGTAATGACCTCAACTGGCAGGGTAAAGGCACCTACCGTGTAGATGGCAGGGTTGGCATTGGGAGGTAGCTTACTTCTGGCTATGGACAGGGCATTGCTCACATCAACCGCGGCGGCATCCAGCCCTTTTTGATATTCAAATTCGGCTTTTACAATGGAGAAATTAGCCACATTAACTGAACTGACTTCACGAATTAGCCCCAGACGGGAAATTTCTTCTTCAATGGGTTTTGATACCGTAGAAGCGGCCACTTTTGCCGTGGCACCGGGGATCTGGGTGATCACAATTACCTGTGGTCTTTCGGCATCGGGGAAAAGATTTTTTGGCATTTCAACCAGGCCCATAATGCCAATAATAAAAAACGCAGCAATCAGAGAAAAGGTCAGGTAGGGACGATCAAAGAAATAATTAAACATCAGCTTACTCCTTGATATCAGCTCGGGCTATTCGGGATCCAGATAATAGCTTGAGCATAATATCTGGTTTAGCGAGCACATATTCTACCCCTGAAGCTATTCCTTTGATGACATAGCCTTCACTACCATCAGCAATCACTGAGACCGGTTTAGCTACGGTTTTATCGCCTTCTACGGTGAGTAATAAATGTTGTTGATTAATGTTTAATAAGCCGTCAACCGGGATAAGAATTCCAGGCCCTTTATAAACCGTGAGCCTGACTTTTTGTCGACTGCCGGTGGGCAGGTTTGTCTGGGTAGGGCAACTGTATTCATTAAGACCATTTAAGGTACTATGCAGGGAATGTAAATCGCAATATTCATTTTGGTAAATCAGTTCAAGGGGCTTAATTTGTTGCGCCACTCGTGTCACAAAGCGTTTTTCAGTGCCTCCAGCCAGGCTCAGCAGCACCTTGCCACTATTGGCAATACCGCCACGCGAAACGAAGGTTTTACTTACCACACCATCAAAAGGCGCTTTGATACGGGTATAACTTAAAGTGTCCTGTAATTCCTTAATATTTTGAGATAAGGCAGCGGCATTATTTTTCATACCTTCGATGGTCGCTTTAAGGCTGATAATCTGTGAAGCCTCCGTGTCGTATTTATCTTGAGATACAGCCTGAATAGCTAACAATTCCCTGTTATGTTGATGTAATCTGATGAGATTCTGTAATTCAGACCTTTTGGCTTTGATCTGATTATTTACTTCACTGATTTTAAGTCTCAGCCCTTTTTCTCTGGCCTTTAAATCAGTGGCATCAATGGAAACCAGTAAATCGCCTTTTTTAACTCTGCTACCTGCGGGTACAATAAATAGAATACGAGCGGTGACTTTGGATGCGATATTCACATCCGTATCGCTTTGCACTTCTGCAAGGTAAGGTAAGGTTATCTGAGTTTCCGTCAGCCTGGTTTTTGCCGTGGAGACCACCACAGCATAGGTTTTTACGGGTGGGATCTGATTTAAGGCATTTTTTTTATGCTGGATTAAAGCAATACCTGAAATAATGATGAATAGCGCTACGCCATAACCCGTAATTTTAGTTTTTCTGGATAACATATCCCTGCCCTCAAGGTCGATTTAATAATTGTGTATTAGTATATCATAATATATGAATATATACATATACATTTTTTCATATGAGCATTGATTTAACCATGACTTACATCAACTAAAATGGCCAATGCTCTTTAATTCTGCATCTTCAGGTATCATGGGTAACTTAGGCTGCATCATTAGTGTCAGTTTCGCCGTTGGTGGTTTTCTGATAGTATCGATTCAAATGACCCCGCCAGGAGTTAAGGTGTTATCCGATTCAGAAAAGTTACCGCTTGCTATCGCTCAGATTGCTCCGGTCTGGTTTAATCGTCAAGCTACTTTGCACAAAGTGCTTCAATATATTAGTGAAGCGGCCGAGCAAAAGTGCCAGTTAATTGTTTTTGGTGAAGCGCTGGTTCCTGGCTATCCCTTCTGGATAGAACGAACAAATGGTGCGAAATTTAATTGTGAAAGACAAAAATTGATTCAGGCAGAATATGCCAGGCAGGCGGTACAGATTGAACGGGGTGATCTGGATACACTGTGCCATGAGGCCAAAGATAAGCAGATTGCTGTATATCTGGGTATCATTGAGCGTCCAAAGGATCGTAGTGGGCATAGTCTGTATTGTTCGCTGGTTTATATTAATCAACAGGGTGAAATTAAATCCGTGCACCGGAAATTAATGCCCACCTATGAAGAAAGACTGAGTTGGGCCACAGGTGATGGGC
>DRNA01000173.1 GCA_011322365.1 Aeromonadales bacterium
ACACCAACCTATGCAAGCCTTGCCATGCTTGAAGGCAGAGCGCCTGCAGAAAGTGACGATCTATATGCCATTTGTTGTGTCTTTTATGAGCTGCTGACTGGAAAACATCCTTATAACCGTGTACCTGCAGATAAGGCTGCAGAGCAGAATCTGTCTGTAAAAAAACTGATTGGTCTTAATAAATATCAGGCCAGCGCAATATATAAAGGACTGGCTCTAAAAGAAGAAGACCGTTTTAATAATGTTGAGGCGTTTTTAACGGCATTTAATTATAAAAAGACCAATAAAAATATCTGGCTGATCTCAGTATTTGTACTGCTGCTTATAGTCACTGCTTTTTTCTATCCACAGATTGTTAATTACTATCAGCAATACCAGCATCAAAAGTTTATTGATTCAATTAACACTGAATATGTCTCTCCAAGCCCTGATTCTGAAGCCTATCTTGATACTGTTACCGCTTATATAACACCCCTGGATATTGAGTCACGTAATTATGTGCTGGTTAAAATTAAAAGCACTGTTCTCGATGCTGTAAAACAGCAAATTCAAACAGTACTTGAGCGTGATGAAGACAAACGGCGCTATCAAAAAGCCGAACAGATACTGAATAAGGCAAAATCTTATTATCCGGATTCAGCCAGTCTGGATAAACTTGACGAATACATTGAAACTCATCGCTATAAGCAGTTAAACCGACTTAATAATCAGTTTAATGATCTGCTTGAAATTGTTCGTTATTCTTTTTTTTCCGAACCGGGTGAAGCTGACCAGCTCAATCAGTTAATAAACGCTATTAAAGCCATTGATGCGGAGCATTCATTATTAAAAGATGAGCGCTTATTACTGATTTTTCAGGAGGGCATAAATTATTCGCTTAATAACAGGCAAATAAAAGAAGCAGACAGACTACTTTATCTGGCAGAATCCATTTACTCTGATAATCTGGTATTAAAAAACCTTAAAGATAAAATTAAGCTTCAGAAAAATAAACTGGCGTCACTGGATCAAGTTAAATCCAGTCAGAATAATAGTCCGATTAATAATACTTCTGAGTATTCAGAAAAACTCTCTGATCAGAAAGCACAACTGGAAGCGCTTCTGAGTAAGCAGCCAATTACGGATGAAACAGATTTACAGATGACCGTTTTAATGAAAACACTCAGTGAACGTCTCGGCAAGCGCTCCCAATGGTTGTCTGAAAAAAAACAGACCCTGGCCAGACTTTATCTGGATCATTCCATAGCTATGCGTGAACAGGGACGTCTGATTGAATCCAGACGCTATCTGGAAGCGGCCAGACAATATAGTGCCGCTGTATATGGTCTTGATGATGAAAATTCAATACTGACGGCTCTTGAAAATATTGAACAGGTTAAGCAAAAAGCCAAACAACGTCTTGCAGGTATTAATGGTTTAAAGACTTCTCTGATCAGTCAAACCAAAGCCCGGCAATTAGATGATGCAAAAAGAACCTATATGACACTTCAGCGTCAGCTGGGACGAAGTGATCCGTATATTTCCGGAACCGCAAAAGAAATGCTGGCTGATGCTTATTTTCAAAAAGCTCAGTATGAATATAGGAAGAAGCACTATTCATCTTCCAGACAGCTTATTCAACAGGGGCTGGAAATAGCTCATCAGCACAGCGGACTGCGTAGTCTGTTTAAAAAAGTGAATCACCAGATAAGTCTGATTGAAAAAGCCAGCTTAATAGAGCAAAAATCCGGTTTGACAAAGCCGAATAAAGATACCAAAAATCAGTCAACAAATGGGCAAAACCTACTGACAAACACTGCCTCAGTTAAGCAGGGACAGACAATAACCGCCAGAGATAACTGCCGTTCCCGTCTTGCCGGTTATGGCAAGCGTAAACGGGCTCAGTGTTATGATAAAATCAATGGAAAACAAAAAGCCCCGGTGCTGGTCGTTGTTCCGCCTGTTCCTGATACCAGCTCTTTTTATGCCATAACCCGATATGAAATTACTCAGAGTGAATTTTCATTATTCTGTCAGCAGACTGGCGCGTGTTCTGTTAAAAGTAAGAGTCGCTTACCAGTTACGGGAATTACCTATAAACAGGCTGAACAATATGCTCAATGGCTGAGCAGGGTCACTCAACAGCAATACAGCCTGCCCAGTAGTTCAGAATGGGTACATGCCGTTAAAACAGATAAAAGCTATAAGCCTGTGGATGTAAACTGCAGAATTCAGTTTGGCAGCAAGCTTTTAAAAGGCCGGAATATTATGGCAGTTAATACCGGAGAGTCCAATCCCTGGGGACTGCTAAACGGTATCGGCAATGTCAGAGAAATGGTTAAGGATGGAGAAAAAATTTCTGCCAGAGGAGGCGCTTATACGGATCTTCTAAAAGACTGCACAACCGATAATACGGTCAGTAATATTAGTCATGGAGATGATTTAACGGGTTTCAGGCTGGTAAGAAAAGTGAATACATGATTTGATAAAACTGCAGTATATGTTGCTAACACATACTGCAGTTTTTAAAAGCAATTAAGCTTTTAATACTCTCCAGTCATCGTGGCCGGAAGTTCCGGATACTTCATGAGTCCAGGTGATTTTACGATAGGTCAGAGACACGGTTTCCAGGTGCGTGAAATGTGCCTGGCCGGGATCCTGACAGTTCGGCATTTCAGCTTTAATATCAACAATAATGGCATCATCCAGTTCAATTGAAAAATAATGTTCCTGAGTACCGGTAGCAGAAGTACGATACCAGTCAATTTTACACTTGCTCATACGTTCACCGCTGGTTAATGCGGCATATAAGA